>JAFGVR010000249.1 GCA_016937915.1 Campylobacterales bacterium
TTGCTTTTAAGTGCAGTGAAAAAAGAACATCTTTAGCTTTTGCATCTTCTATCTGCTCTTCATAAAAGGCTTTCAATGCTTTCGCACTTATCGTTGCAGCGTCGATTATCTCCCCCTCAATCACAGCTAAAGCATCTTTTAAAACAACAACTTCTCCTGAGTCTTTGACTAATTCTACTTTAAGCGTAGTTGCTTGTGAAAATGTTTTTGATAATTCACTTCCATAAAAATCTCCACTCTCCATGTGTGCTACATGTGAAAGGGAATCTCTCTTCCATACTCCCATAGAGTGGGGATTGGCTCTTGCATACTCTTTTACTGCGCTTGGAGCTCGTCTATCTGAGTTTCCTTCTCTAAGCACTGGATTTACTGCACTTCCCTTAATCTTATCAAATCTATTTTTTATCTCTTTTTCACTATCGTTTTGAGGATTTTCTGGATAAGAAGGTATCTTATATCCTTTCTCTTGTAGCTCTTTAATACAAGCTTTTAGCTGAGGAACAGAAGCACTTATATTTGGTAGTTTTATGATATTTGCTTCTGGAGTTTTGGCTAGTTCTCCTAAGTAACTTAAATCATCACTCTGTTTTTGTGCATCACTTAAGTTTTCAGGAAAATTAGCGATAACTCTCCCTGCTAATGATATATCTTTTATATCCATTTGGATGTTTGAGCTACTCACATAAGCTTCTATAATAGGCAAAAGCGAGTATGTTGCTAAAGCGGGTGCTTCATCTACTTTCGTATATACAATTTTTGACATTCATTCTCCTCAAATTTATGTAATCTCAAAGATATTAGCACTTTTATAATTAAAGATATAAAAAGTGCACTAATTAGATTTTATTATTTGTGTGTTTTTAATTTATTTATATTATTGATATGTTCACTATAAGTTTTAGAAAATACATGACCTCCCTGGGGTGATTTTACAAAATAGAGATACTCTGTGTTTTTAGGAAAAATTGCTGCAAAAATTGCTTCATTTTTAACGCTACAAACTGGATATGGTGGCAATCCCCTATGTTTGTATGTGTTGTATTTTGACTTATCTTCTTTTATCCTTTGTGGTGTTACTCTTACATGTGAGTACATTCCATAGTTGAGTGTTCCATCCATCTGCAAAGGAATATTTTTTTTGAGTCTATTATAAATAACCGAGGAAACTGTGGACATCTCTTTTTCATCAAACGCTTCTTTTTGAATAATAGAGGCAATGATTAGGTATCTAAACCACTTTTTTTCATCATATTCGCCAAAGATTTTCATAGACATCTTTTTATAATGATCAATTCCATAATTTAAAAGATAATGAATCAAATGTTTTTCTCTTATACCCATAGGAATATGATACGTTTCAGGAACAAAAACACCATCTTTATATGTGCTCATGCTTTTAAAATAATAAAGTAGTTTTTCATAAGAAAGGGAAAACTCTTTTGAAGCTTCATAGAGGAAAACTTCGACTGTTTCTCCTGGTACGAGTGTGATATTTTTGAGGGCAGCTTTAGAGTGAGACAACTTATAGAGAAAATCTCCTCTTGTCAATTTTGTTTCACCAATATCTACCCAACCAGATTGTGGATTGCCTATAAGTCTTAGCATATACTTATCAACTTTGGGTTCTATATTGAAATTTTTTTTATCTAAATATGTTATAATCTGAGCTATTGAACCCTGAGGCACATATACTACTGAAGTTGATATTACAGGCCTTGACAAATGAAAAATAAGTGAATAAATGATAATAAATGCTATATCACAAACAATAAAAAAAATCTGGAAACTACTTTTATTCATACTTGTCGCTTTTATCATTATAATTTTGACTTTAAAAGAGGGTATAAGAGTAGAAACCATCTCTTTACCATTTGTTAAAGTGACACAATTTTACATAAAATTAGATAAAAAACTCATTGTGAATGCAAAAGACGTTACGATAAAAAGTACGAAAAAAGAGCAAACTTCTTATGAAGAGTTTATAACTCTCACAGAATATCTCCCTTTTATCAATGGACTGTTTGACTCTATTTCTATCCAAAATCTATCTTATGAAAACAATACTATACATTTTTTATATAAAAATGACATCTTTTATATAGATAGCAAGTACCTGACACTTGACTCATCTATCTCCTCAAAACAAAAGCTTTTAACCTTACATGTAAAAGAGTTTATCCTCAAAGATTTTGATACTCTTCTCAAAGGAAAAGTAGAAGTAGATTTAAAAAATGACAAGTATCAATTTGATGGGGAGTACAGTATCTCAAACTTAAGTGGCAACGCTACTTTACTGTTAGAACACAACAATCTTTTTTATAGGATTGATTCCAAAGAGATGGAAACTATCGAGCCTTTTATGGAATTTTTAAACACTAAAGTAGAGATAGAACCCCAGATAAATGACTGGGTATATAAAAATATTGTCGCTAAAAAATACAAGATAGAAAAACTAGAGGGTTTGTTTGATATAAAAACATTTGATTACTATCCCGCACTCATAAAAGGTATCGCACATACGCAAGACATACAAGTAAAATTCAACCCTCTGGTTGCGCCAGCTCATGCAAAAGAAGTGGACGTTATACTTGAAAATGACACTCTAACTTTTCTTGCAAAACAAGCTTCCTATCAAGGGAAGATTGTGCATAATCCAAATGTTTATATATATAACCTTTTAAATAAGGGTTCTGGGATTATAGTCGATATCAAATCAAATTCTATTTTAGATAATGATATACATAACATTTTAAAAGCATTTCATATAGATATCCCCCTCACTCAAACAAGTGGCACTACCTCTTCAAGCCTTATTTTAGATGTTGATTTTGATCCTGTTGGGATAAGAAGTGTCAATGGAGTTTTTGAGTTTGACAATGCAGATATAGACTTGGCAGGATTGCATCTATACTCACAAAAAGGCTTGATAAAACTAGAAAATAACCTCATCACACTTGATGATGTACACATGAAATATCAAGAGTTATTTGACTTACATGTAAGTGGGGATTTAAA
>JAFGVR010000250.1 GCA_016937915.1 Campylobacterales bacterium
ATTATAAAGATTTTGATAAATTTGATAAAACTAAACTTGTAAAACTTCTCATAAAAAATGCACTAAAACTAAATGAAAATGATTTAGTTATCATAAAAAATGGTTGCATCCTTATAAAACTTTATGATGAAAGTAAACAAAAACAACTAACAGAAGATCAAATAAATACAGAAGCAAGTAGATTTAATGGAATAAATGAAAAAGAGCTTGAAGGACTTTTTAAAGAGTATTTTACAAAAGATGATATATATGAGATGCTAGATGATGTAGCAAAATCGTTTATAACAAAGTATTTTATAGAATCTAAACTCTCTAATATCGATTATGAACAAAGTGGATTTAAACTTATACAAAAATTGATAGTTTATGAATTAAAAAAAGATTTTGAAGCAAGTGAAAATTTTTACATGGGATTTGCTGGATATATCCTTAGAAAAGAGTTTAAACTAACATTTAAACTTATAGCTGATTACTTACTTGGCGAACTAGCAGATTCAAATGAAAATGTTTTAGAATTTTTAGAATACTACACAAATGATATCATAGTTGTAAATGGTATAAAATACAAAGTGCCAGAGCTAAAAGCTTCAAATGGTCTAAAATGGCATATCATCTCAATGATTTCTATATTAAAACCTTATAAAAAAGCTCAAGAATATATACTTGATTCAAATCTAGATATAAAAGATATCCAAAAACGGATCAATTCTCTTTACAAAGATGGATATGACCCAAAAAAATATAATGAATTAAATTTGACTAAATATAATCTGATAGAAGAGAAGATTGAACTAAATGATAGAAGACTTAGTGAAATATACGACACATTACAAATACTGAGTGAAAAGACAGATACAGCTTCACTTGAGAGAGAACTAATTATATTAAAACAAAAACGACTAAAACTAAAAGAGGAAAAAGCTAAAACAAAAAGGAAAAGAATCCCAAATTCTGTTATAGCTACTTATGAAAAACTTTTATCTGAAAAAGAAAATATTCAAAAAGATATAAGAACAAAAAGTAGAACAATCATACAAAATAAAAAGTCATACGAGTCCATAAGAGACTCTTTAGCGAAGTCTCTTATGAGTAAAAAACAACCTTTACCTGAATCAAAAGTTATTTAAATCACATCACGCCAGATTCAAACTGAGCGCGCATTTTCTCTTTTTCTGCTTCTCTTTTAGCTTTATCAGCTAGTTTTTGATGATAGTTTTTCACATCAAATCCAAACGCTAAAAGTATAGGAGATGCCACAAATATAGATGAGTATGTACCAACTACAACACCCACTAAAAGTGTAAATGCAAACGGATGGATAATCTCACCACCAAACATAAACAATGTAAACACAACAAAGAAAGTTGTAAGAGATGTAAGAGTTGTTCTAGCTAGAGTTCTAGTAACTGACTCATCAATTATCTCTGAGAGTTCTATATTTTTAGAACTAACTACACCCTCACGAATACGGTCAAATACTATGATAGTATCGTTTAGTGAGTAACCAAGGATTGTCAAAAGTGCTGCTAAAACATCAAGATTTACATCGATGCCTGAGAGTGCTAATGCACCAAGAGCTATAGATACATCGTGAACAAGTGCAACAATAGATGCAACAGCAAAACGCCACTCAAATCTAAAAGCTACATATATAAGGATGCCAAGAACTGCTAAAACCAAAGACATGATACCTTTTTCTTTTAGCTCACTTCCAACTTTTGGCCCAACTATGTCAACGCGGCGAACCTCAAACTCACCAGTACCGCTTAGTGCTTCTCTTGTTACATCACCTATATCTACAGTCACATCACCCGTAGTAGTTTTCATACGGATAACCACCTCATCAGGTGATCCAAACTCAGTTATAGATGAGTTATCAAACAGCTCGTTTGATTTTAGTTTTTCACGCATATCATCTATTGGTGCTACTGAGTTGTATTTTACTTGAACAACAGTACCACCAGCAAAATCAACACCATAATTTAAACCCTTAGTAGCTAAAAGTGCATACGATGCCAAAACTAAAACTATAGAAAAAACCATAGCTAGTTTTGATTTGCCCATGAAATTAAAAGTTTTAGTATATTTAAAAAACTCCATCGACTACCCCTTTATCCCAAACCACAAACGGTTGTTTTTTTGATTTTTGAATTTTAGACTCTAGCATCTGATAGATTCCATGAGTTCCAAGAATTGCAGTTAACATAGAAGCTAATATACCTATACTAATAGTTATAGCAAAACCTTTTATAGCCCCTGTTCCATACGCGTAGAGAACTACCGCTGCTATAAGGGTAGTGATGTTTGCATCCAAAATAGCACGCATAGCGTTTGCGTAACCCTCTTCTATCGCTTTATGGATACTCATACCTTGATACACAAGTTCCCTTATCCTCTCAGATATGATAACATTGGCATCTACTGCCATACCAACAGTTAGAACTATACCAGCCATCCCTGGGAGTGTAAGGGTAGCTCCAAAAAGACTCATAACAGCAAGTATAATAAATAAGTTTGCGATAAGTGCGATGTTTGCTATAACACCAGCTAGTTTGTAATAAACCATCATAAAGATGATAACTAAAACAAATCCACCAATTAGAGCTATCATACTAGCCTCGATGCTATCAGCTCCAAGACTTGGTCCAACTGAGCGTTTCTCCATTAAGTATATTGGAGCAAGTAATGCACCTGAGCGAAGTGCGATTGCTAAGTCCTTTGCTTCAACTACACTATAATCACCAGATATCTGACCACTTCCACCACCGATGCGTTCATTGATAACAGGAGCAGAGTAAACCACACCATCAAGCACTATCGCTAAATGGCTTCCCACATTTTTACCAGTAAAATCACCAAAAAGTTCAGCACCCTCAGCATTTAAAGAAAAGTTTATAACTGGGCGGTTATTTTGATCAAACCCAACATGAGCATCTGTTAACATCCCACCATCAAGGATAGGGATCTCACGAACCAAATGTTTTATCTTATCACTTTTAGCATCTGGTAATATCACATCACCAAACGATGCAGCCTCATGGTTACTCATAGCGTAAACTCTACCAGCTCTAGCCTCATCAACAGCCATAAGCTCAAGTTTTGCAGCACGAGATATAAGTTCTCTTGCTCTTTGCTCATCTTCAGCAGTTTTGATGCCAGCTAACTGAACCAAAATCTTCTCATCACCTTGACGAGCCACTACAGGCTCAGCCAAACCAAACTGATCAAGTCTGTTTCTAATAGTCTCTATAGCCTGAGAGATAGCATCTTGTTTTGTTTTTTCAATCTCTTCTGCACTAAAACTAAAAGAGATTCTCTCTGCATTAACAGATACTTTGGCACCCTCTATTTTTGAGAGATACTCTTTTACACTAGGTAAATCATCACTGTCTAAAACTACAAAACTAAGTCCATTTTCATCAAACTTAAGCTCATCTATAAGAATATCTTTTTTTTCTGTAAAATGTTTTACACTTGCTGCGATAGATTTTATGCGAGATTTTACAGCTTCATCGGTTTTTACACCTAAAAGCATGTGAAGACCACCCTGAAGGTCAAGTCCTAGAGAGACTTTTTTACCACCTTCAGTTTGTAAAAGGGATGGGATAGAGAAAAATACACCAAAAACTATGGCAAGTGCAAAAATTACTATACGGTAATTAAGCTTCATTATGCAGCTTCAGGCTCGTAAGCTCTTGAGATGCCATCTTTTAAGATTTTAACAATCACATCATCATTCATCTTTACACTTAAAAAGTTATCTTCAACTTTATAAACTGTTACGATAAATCCACCATTTGTAACAACTTTGTCACCTTTTTTAAGAGCATCTATCATCTCTTGTCTTTGTTTAGCCTCTTTTTGCTGCGGACGGATAATCACAAAATACATAATTGCGATTAAAAATATAAACGGTAATAATTGACTGATAATTTCCATGTCAGTTTTCCTTAATAATTAAAATTTGTGGATTATACAAAAACAACACTAATAAAATAAGAAAAGTATATATAAATCTTTAAACTTTGCTATCTAAATACTCAGCAAGTTTTTTAAGTTTTTTCCTATAAGCATCTATATCAAAATCTTTAACTCTAGCTACACCATCTTCTATAGCGGCTTTTGCAACAGCAGAAGCTACATAAACCAAAACTCTTCTATCAAATGGTGATGGTATAATATATTCCGCTCCAAAACTCATATCATCACCTCTACCGTGAGCTTTTTTAACATGAACTGGTACCTCCTCTTTAGCCAAAGATGCTAACGCTTTTGCGGCTGCTAGTTTCATATTTTCAGTTATTTTTTTTGCTCTAACATCTAAAGCACCGCGAAATATTTGTGGAAAACCTAAAACATTGTTCACTTGGTTTGGATAGTCACTTCTACCTGTTCCTATGATGATATCTTCTCTTGCCTCTTTTGCAAGTGGTGGGATTATCTCAGGGTTTGGATTTGCACAAGCAAATATGATAGGGCTTTTAGCTGACATACTTTTTACCATCTCAGGTGTGATTTGGTTTGCTTTTGAAAGCCCTAAAACCATATCTGCATCTCTCATGGCATCTTGGAGAGTTCTATCTTCTGTATCAAACGCAAAAGCTTTTTTGTACTCATTTAGATCAGTTCTTTTATCGTGGATAACACCTAAAGAATCTAGCATAGTTATGTTTTTTACACCTAAGTACTTGTACATATTTGCACACGCTATACCAGCAGCTCCAGCACCAACAACAACTACTTTTAACTCCTCCACCTTTTTACCACTAATCTCTAAAACATTGATAAGTCCAGCTGTAGTGATAACTGCCGTTCCGTGTTGGTCATCATGAAAAACAGGAACATTACACAACTCTTTTAGGCGTGATTCTATCTTAAAGCAACGCGGTGCTGAGATATCTTCAAGATTTATCCCACCAAAACTATCAGCCATAGATGATACTATCTTTACTATCTCATCCATATTTTTAGTGTTTAGCTCTATATCCACTGCATCTATATTTGCAAATGATTTAAATAAAACGGCCTTACCCTCCATAACAGGCTTTGATGCCAAATGCCCAATATCACCAAGACCAAGAACTGCTGTTCCATCACTTATAACTGCTACAAGATTTCCTTTGTTTGTGTACTCATAAGCTAAATTTGTATCTTTTTCTATCTCTAAACAAGGATTTGCAACACCTGGGCTATAAGCCATAGATAACTCTTTTTGGGTACTACACGATTTTGTGATGAGGGTACCTATCTTCCCATTCGTATCAAACTCATTTTTTGCTTTGTGATAATCCAAACATTCTTTTTCAAACGACATATACTCTCCATATTTTATTATTATATAACGCAAGAATGAACAAGTTCTTTCTTGCTACGCTAGCCGCTTCTGAAGAAACATTTTCACTTAAGTGAAAAGCGGTTCCCTTGTTTTGGCACTAAAGTCTTTCTCTTATAAAGAAAAACGACTCCTTGCAGTTTGCAAAAGTCTATTTTACAAAATTATAACAATCTCTACCATTTTGTTTTGCTTTATATAGAGCATCATCGGCTCTTTTTATTATTTTATCTTCATCATCACCATCTTTAGACAAAGTTACACCAAAAGATAGCGTAACCCTAGATTCTATTCCAAACTGAACTTGAGATATTTTTTTTTGAAGTTTTTCTAAAAGCCCTATTAAACTTTTTTCATCTGCATTGTTTGCTATGATGACAAACTCTTCACCACCCCATCTTGCAAATATATCATCTTCTCTGATATTCTCACCTATACAATATGTTAATTTTTTAAGCACCTCATCACCCATCTGATGCCCATAGTTATCATTTATCTTTTTAAAAAAATCTATATCTAATAAAATAAGACCAAATACAAGCGAATATCTATTGTAAGATTTTATTTTTTTTGTAAGCTCTTTTTGAAAAAAAGCTCTATTATATATCTTCGTTAGCTCATCATGTGTAGAGATATGTTCTAACATTTTTTTATCTGTTATATCCTCTCTGTATGAGCCATATCCAACTTTTTTATTATTTTCATCAAATATTGGAAAGATAGTTATCTTAATCCAATAAAATTCACCTTGTTTATTGTGATTTTGAAGTTCTGTAGTAAACTCTTCATCCCTTTGTAAACTGTGCCACATATTTTTATATATCTCTGATGGTGTTTGTGAAATTCTAAAAATTGAGTGGTTTTTTCCTATCAGTTCATCTTTTGTATATCCTGTAAACTTCTCAAATGCTTCAGATACAAAAGTGATATTGCCTTTAAGATCTGATGTTGTATATAAAACAGCACGACTTAGTAAAGTCTGTATCCTCTCTATCTCTTTTGTTTTTCTTTGCAATTCAAACTTTTGATATAACTCATACGAAATTTTTTCTAAACTTTTTATAAGTATGTTGATATCTATAGGTTTTATAACATATTTATCAACATGTAATTCTATAGACTCCTTTAAAAAATCATTATTATCAAATGCACTAACTATAACTACAGGAACCTCTTTATCAAACTCTCTTATCTTTGATATCATACCGATGCCATCAAGTATAGGCATCCTTATATCTGTAATTATGATATCTGGCTTATGTATGTTATATAGTTCAAAACCCTCTTGGCCATTTGTTGCAGTTATAAGTTCTTTTGATTTAAATTCCAATATCTCAGACATCTCATCTCTAATCTCTTTCTCATCTTCAACATATAAAATTTTTTGTTTTTTTAAAAGACTAAGAGTATTTTGCATCTATTCACCTTTTTTAAATCTCATAACAAAAAGAGCTCCACCATCTCTGTTTTTTACCTCTATTTTACCATTCATTTTTGTTTCTACAATTATTTTAGACATATAAAGCCCTATTCCAGTTCCCTTATCATCTGACTTTGTAGTAAAATATGGCTCAAACACCTTATCAATTATCTCATCGTTTATACCGCCACCGTTATCTAAAACAGACACATTAACAACCTCATCAGCTTCTTCTATCCATATAGATATTTTTGCATCTTTTGTATTATTTTGGACTAAAGCATCTTTTGCATTACTTATAATGTTTAACATCACTTGTTCAAACTCATTTTTATAACCATCCAAAGTTATCTTATCTTTACTTTTATCTATCTCTATTTTTATATTATGATTATCCAGACTTGAGCTAACTATCTCCAATATATTCTCAATAGAATCTAAAACGACAAAACTCTTTAGCTCTTTATCAACTTTAAAAAAGTTTCTAAAATCATCTATTGTTGATGACATCTTTTTTATAAGCTTGTCCACTTTAGCATCGATATCTTTCATATTTTGATCATTTAAAGATTTTGTTTCATAAAGGAGACTTAAATGAATCATAACAGCAGAGAGTGCATTTAATGGTTGTTTCCACTGATGTGCGATATTACCTATCATCTCACCCATAGCTGCCATTTTTGATTGTTGGATAAGTAATTGTTCTAACTCTTTTTGTATATTTTTATGTTTTGTCAAATCGTGTTGGGTACCAAAAGCTTTTAATGGCTCATTGTTTGAGTCATACTCCATATAGTAATTAACCTCTACATCAATTACCTCACCATCCCTTTTTTTCATTTTTAACTCAAGACTATCTTTGTATGTAGAACTATTGTATTTAGCTTTTGATAGAGCATCTATTATAGTTTTATGGGAATCTTTTAAAACAAAAGAGTTGAGAAATTGATCTATACTTTTTTCATAACTCCCCTCTTTCTCTTTATTTGTAGCTAAAAAATTGTAATATATGTCATTTGCTTTAAAAGTGTTTGTTTGCATATCAAATTCCCAATAAGCAAGTCCAGATATTTGGGTAGATAAATCTAGTTGCTTTTGTTTTTTAATCAACTCCCGTTTTTGAAATATAACCACAGAACTTCTCTCTATTATAGAAAAAAATTGTACTAAATCTACAGGTTTGATTAGATAATTATCTACTTTAAGATCTATCGCTTTTTTTAAAAAAGTAACATCATTAAATGCTGAAGTTATAATAATAGGTATAGCGTTATCTAATTCTCTTATCTTACCTATCATCTCTAGTCCATCCATTATAGGCATTTTTATATCTGTTATGATTAAATCTATACAACTTTTTTTAAATAACTCTAAAGCCTCTTCACCATTTGTAGCTACATATAGCTTTTGAATTTTTCTTGAGAGTATATCTACAATCTCTTCCCTTACATCCTCTTCATCCTCTACATACAATACAGTTATATCTTTTAATGACATTAAAGCCTATCCCCCCTAAACTGTTTCATATTAAAAATAGATCTTAATTAGTTTTATAATTTTAACGAACCATTATAATATAAGTATAAAAACTAATATACTAAAGAGTTTTGTTATAATTTAAAAAATCAACACTATAGGTTTAATATGGATGAGCTAAAAAAACTTTCACTTTTATATGTAGAGGATGAAGAGGATGTCATGGAGGAGATTTCAGAAATTTTAGAATTAAAAGTTGGTAAACTTTATACTGCTACAAATGGTAAAGAGGCTTTAGAGATATATAAAAACAACACTATAGATATATTGGTTACAGATATCTCTATGCCCATAATGGATGGGATGGAGCTTATATCTTGCATCCGAGAAGAAAATATAGATATACCAATAGTGATAACTACAGCTTTTAATGAGATAGAGATTTTAAAAAAAGCGATAGATCTTAGTGTAGATAAATATATAACCAAACCCATAGACTTAAAACAACTTTTTAGTGTTATCAAAAGAGCTTCTCTTACTATCTTCCAAAAAAGGGAGATAGAACAAAGAGATAAAATCATCCAAAAAATGTTAGAGATGAAGCCCTATTATTCAATATTGGTAGATAGTAAAAATCTACAAAAATTAGACAATGAGATATTTTCAAACCTTTCTTGGAAAAAGGATGCTGAACTTATACTTCAATATAAAGGGCACCTCTAAAAACCCAAGCAAATTTCTAAATAAGCACCAATTAGATAAAATAAAAGATATAAATATCGCAAAGTAC
>JAFGVR010000251.1 GCA_016937915.1 Campylobacterales bacterium
CCGTACTTTGCGATATTTATATCTTTTATTTTATCTAATTGGTGCTTATTTAGAAATTTGCTTGGGTTTTTAGAGGTGCCCATAAATATAATATTGGTTACTATGGTAGGTTGTTAAATCAAAGTATATATTTAAGCGAATTTAAAAAAGTTGTTACAGGAGTAATGGAAGGATTTATTAGATTATATACAGATGATTTATACAATATTATAGTTCAAGTTCCACCAAAACAAGAACAACTCCAAATTGTAGAATATATAGAAACCCAAACAGTAAAAATAGATAAAGCCATAGAGCTACAACAAAACTACATATCAAAACTCAAAGAGTATAAAGCATCACTTATTGATAGTGTAGTTACGGGGAAAGTGAGGGTAGTATAATGTATTTTAAAAACTCAGTTGTTCGGAATTACCGAACAACTACTGTAAAATTATTGAACTCTTCGGAAAAACTGAACAGTTGCATAAACGATAGGGGTTAATATGACAAGTTGGACAAACGAACAAGCATTAGAAAGCAGTATAGAAAAATATCTTACTGGTACATGCCTTGAAGAGCTAAAGGACAAAGTAGGTGAACCCACACCTGCATACGGCTCAAATGATAAGTATTATATAGGTTTTAACAGTGACTTCAACAAACATTACGCTGTAGATGAAAAAAGATTTTGGGATTTTTTAGAGTCAACTCAATCAGAGGAGTTAGAGAAACTAAAAAGAGATGCCAACTATAAACTAAAAATCTTACAACGACTTGATAAGATGATAAAAAAGTATGGAGTCTTAAAGATACTCAAAAAAGGTCTTGATGTAGAAGATGCAACTTTTAAACTTTTTTATGTAGCACCACTCGCTTCAAGTGGTGAGGAGATAAAAAAACGCTTCGCATCAAACCAGTTTAGTGTCACTAGACAAGTAACACACTCTATAGCTAATCCTCTTTTAGAGATGGATATGGTTATATTTATCAACGGTTTGCCTATCATCACTATGGAGCTAAAAAACCCATGGACTGGTCAAAACGCTAGATTTCATGGTATCAAGCAGTATAAAGAAGACAGAGATCCAAAAGAGCCTCTGTTAAACTTTGCACGATGTATCGTTCATTTTGCTATAGATACAGATGAAGCGTATATGACTACAAAGCTTGATGGGGCTAAAACTTTCTTCTTGCCGTTTAACAAAGGTAATAACCACGGAGCAGGTAACCCAGTCAATCCAAATGGACACAAAACAGCTTATATATGGGAGGAGATGTTTACAAAACTCTCTTTGGCAAATATCATCCAACACTTTGTAAGACTTGATGCAAATGTGAGTGATAAACTAAGCTCAAAAACACTATTTTTTCCAAGGTATCATCAACTTGATGTTGTTAGAAAACTTATAGATGATGTGGCTAAAAATGGTGTGGGTAAAAGCTATCTGATACAACACAGTGCAGTAAGTGGAAAATCCAACTCTATCACATGGAGCGCTTACCAGCTTATAGAAGCGTACTACAAAGATGAGCAGACACCACTTTTTAATAGCGTCATAGTAGTGACAGATAGAAAGATACTAGATAAACAACTAAGAGAAAATATAAAGAGTTTTAGCGAACAAAAAAATATAATAGCTCCAGCTTATAGTTCAAGTGAGCTTAAAAGCAGTCTTGAAAATGGAAAGAAAATCATCATCACTACCATACAAAAGTTTCCATTTATCGTAGATGGGATAAGTGACCTTAGTGATAAAAGATTTGCAGTTATCATAGATGAAGCTCACAGTTCTCAAAGTGGAACAGCCCATGGAAAGATGAATGAAGCGATGGGCAAGAAGTCACCAAATAAAAATGGGTATGATGAAGAGTTAGATGCTCAAGATATAGTACTAGAGATAATGAGAAGTAGAAAGATGAAAGGCAATGCATCTTATCTAGCTTTTACAGCAACACCTAAAAATGCAACGCTTGAAAAATTTGGGAGTAAACAAGAAGATGGAAGTTTTAAACCGTTTCATCTTTACTCTATGAAACAAGCGATAGAGGAGGGATTTATCCTCGATGTACTCTCAAACTACACGACATACAAAAGCTACTATGAGATAGAAAAATCGATAGAAGATAACCCACTCTTTGATACAAAAAAAGCTCAAAAAAAGCTTAGAAGTTTTGTAGAGAAAACCCCATCTACCATAGCTACAAAAGTTGAGATTATGCTTGAGCATTTTATAAGTAATGTAGTAAAAACCAAAAAACTAAAAGGTAAAGCTAAGGGTATGGTTGTCACTGCAAATATAGAAGCGGCTATATTGTATCATCAAGCTATAGTGAAAAAACTGCAAGAGATAGGGAACCCTTTTAAAGTGGTTATCGCATTTTCAGGGAAAAAAGAGATAAAAGGGATAGAGTACACAGAAGATAGCATCAACAACTTTGCATCAAAGGACATTCCAGAAAAACTAGATAGTGATGAGTATAGATTACTTGTAGTTGCCAATAAGTTTTTAACAGGGTTTGACCAACCAAAACTTTGTGCAATGTATGTAGATAAAAAACTTCAAGGTGTTTTAGCAGTTCAAGCACTCTCAAGGCTAAATCGTTCAGCTTTAAAGTATGGTAAAAAAACAGAAGACCTATTTATCCTTGATTTTTACAACAAAGTAGAAGATATAAAAGCTTCGTTTGATCCGTTTTATACTTCAACTACTCTAAGTGAAGCTACAGATATAAATGTACTTCACGAGCTTAAAAGTACACTTGATGATATAGGAATTTATGAGCAAAGTGAAGTAGATGAGTTTTTTGAAAGCTATTTTAAAGGGGTAGATGCAAGTAAACTCTCACCTATCATAGATAAATCAGCCAATAGGTTTAATATAGAGCTAGAACTAGATGATGATGAAAAAGCAGACTACAAGATAAAAGCCAAACATTTTGTAAAGATATATGGACAGATGAGTTCTATCATGCCTTATGAGATAGTGGCTTGGGAAAAGCTGTTTTGGTTTTTAAAATTTTTGATACCAAAACTAATCATAAAAGATAAAACCATAGATGCACTAGATGAGCTTTTAAACTCTGTTGATCTATCTACTTATGGATTAGAGAGGGTAAAACTAGGGGCTAGTATAGAGTTGGATGATAGTGAGACA
>JAFGVR010000252.1 GCA_016937915.1 Campylobacterales bacterium
CATTCAAATACCAACTGCCAATTGCTTGTAGAATAAAGGAATTAGTTATGTTAGATGGTTTTATGTATCCAGCTTCCTTGATAGTTTTGGTTTTATTTGCATGGATGTTTTATAGAGACAATAGCCTTATACTTATGTCCATATCACTCATAGTAGCTCTATATCTTGTATATTTAAAAGAGGTTGAGAATAATGGTGTAAAATTTCAAACACAAAGTTTTGAAAAAACAAAAAACTATCAAACCCCTCAAAACAAATATTCAAATGATGATTTTTAAAATTTGATTTTTTTCAAAATAGTTATCATTGGCTCACCACTTGGTGAGTTTACTTACAATTTCAACAAAGACTTAAAAAATGGTACAAAAGTTATAGTCGAATTTCATAACAGAAGTACTTTTGGATTAGTGTTATCAGAGTGTGACAAACCTACATTTAAAACCAATCCAATTATAGAACCATTAGATGAATACTACTCAGAAAAACAGTTAGAACTTGCAAAGTTTATATCAAGTTACTATGTTTGCTCCATAGGTGATGCTATCTCAATAATGACCCCATTTAAAAAAGAGATGCTGCAAAAGGATCAAAATACTACAGAAACTTTACCAAAAATAAACCTATCACAAAAACAAAATCAATCATATCAATTCTTAAAAGAGCATCCAGTATCTTTACTTTTTGGTGATACGGGGAGTGGTAAAACTGAGATATATATGAGGTATTTTCAAGAGATGATAGAAAATGAAAAAAGATCTATCTTTTTGATGCCAGAGATCTCACTTACACCACAAATGGAGATAAGACTTAAAGAACATTTTGGTGACAAGGTGGTTATTTGGCATTCAAAACTAACCACTAAAAAAAGAAGAGAATCGTTAAAGTCAATACAAAATAGTGATGCTTATGTAGTAGCAGGACCCCGTTCTACACTCTTTTTACCCATCAAAGATTTAGGACTGATTGTCGTTGATGAGGAGCATGATGATAGCTACAAATCATCATCTCGTCCTCGCTATAATGCCCGTGACATAGCTATATATATGGGGAAACTCTACAACATAAATGTAGTACTAGGCTCAGCTACACCATCTCTAAACTCTTATATAAAATTTCCACATGTAAGACTTAAAGGGAGTTTTTTTAAATCAAAAAAAGAGTATATTTATGAGAGGAGTGCTGAATCACTATCCCCTATGATTTTAGATAATCTAAAAAAAACTTTTAAAGAAAAAGAGCAAAGTATCGTGTTTATCCCAACTCGTGCAAATTTCAAATACCTCATTTGTGGAGATTGCGGTCACACTTTTGAGTGTATATTTTGTAGTGTTGGGATGAGTTTGCATCACAACATAAATGCACTTAAATGTCACTACTGCAACTACACCCAAGCTATCCTTCAAGTGTGTCCAAACTGCCATTCGCATCACCTAACAAGTTCAAGACTTGGAACTGCCGAAGCTGTTAAAAATATAAAAGATGAGTTAAGCGATGCAAGTGTTGAACAGTTTGATAGAGATGTCATAACTACATCAGCCAAACTAAAAAAAACACTTAAAAGATTTAATGATAAAGAGATTGATGTGTTAGTTGGTACTCAGATGCTAAGCAAAGGGCATGACTATCACGATGTAACTTTGGCAATTGTACTTGGGATGGATAACATTTTAAATATGAGTGATTTTAGAGCAAGAGAAAAAGCTCTCTCAACTTTTATACAAGTAGCTGGAAGAAGTGGCAGAAAAAAAGATGCAAAAGTACTGGTTCAAACATTTAACGAAGAGTTTTTTGAACACTACATATATGATTATGAAAAATTTTTAAAAGATGAGATAGAGTTTAGAAAAGAGCTTTATCCACCATTTAAAAAACTTTGCAGAGTTTTATTTAGTGATAAGAATGGGCTAAAAGCAAAAGATGAGATGCAAAATATGCGTCAAAGCCTATCAAATTTTCCTGATATCGAGATAGTGGGTTTTGGGGAGTGTGCCATAAAAAAAGTGACAAATAAATATAGATTTGAGATACTTATCCGCTCAGATAAAACCACATCAATCCTAAAAGCAATAAAAAGTTCTAAAACTAAAAAAGCTGAGATAGATATGGATCCGCTAGATTTTGGTTAAGAACAAAACTCCTTACTAAAAAAATAACACTGATTTTCATGTTCAGGTACTTTGATAAATCTAGTATTGTTTTTTAGATACAAATCTATACTATCATCATAATTCTCTTTTAGTTTTAAAAATGCTGTTCTATCTTTACCTGTAAGTTTTTTTGTAGTAACTTGTACCACTTTTAGTGGATTTATAGCTACACCATTTTTTCTAAGTTCAAAGTGAAGATGTGGTCCAGTGGAGCGACCAGTTGAACCTACATAACCTATTATATCTCCCTTTTTAACCCTTTTACCTCTAGAAACTTTTATAGACTTTAAGTGAGCGTATCTTGTTTCATATCCATCATCGTGAGATATCTTTACAAGCTTACCATAAGAACCCATCCAGTCAGCATAATTGATTTTTCCACTTCCTGCAGCTCTAATAGGTGTACCGCTCCTAGCAGCATAATCAACACCTAAGTGAGCCTTCCATCTCTTTAAAACTGGATGAAATCTTCTTTTGCTAAAATGTGATGATATCCTAGCACCCCTAACTGGTGATGCTAGTAAAAAACCTTCAACTTTATGACCATCTTCGTTGTAATAGTTCTCATCATCATTTAAATAGATAAAATGTTTTTTCTTACCCATCTCAACCATAGCAGCTTTGAGTGTTGGCATCGAAAACTCTTTTCCAAGGCGATATTTTTGATCATAAATCATAACTATCTTATCACCGCGTCTTAAATCTCTTTTGAAGTTTAGAGAGTTTTGAAAAGCACTAACAAAAATGGTAGCTAGTTTTGTAGAACCTGTAGATTTATAAATATCATAATGGGGTGAATTTGTCACATCTACACTACAAGCTTCAGTTTTTTCTATACAGATTATAGGGATAATCTCAAAACTGTAATCATCTTTAGATCTATAGATATGTATCTGAACTTCATCGTTTAATGGCAAAAGTATCTGCTCAATCGAGCCGTTACTATCTTTTGATATTTGGTAGTGAACACCAGCTCTTATCTCTTGAGTTAAAATCTGATCATCGTTATCAAGGTCATAGTAAAGTTTTTTTGTTGGGAGTCTTTGTTCTTCTAAAAATGTCAAATAAGTTTGACCACTTTTTACTTTAAAAGTTTCAATTTTTGCACCAAAAAGAACCAAAGGAAGCATAAGTAACAAAATATATCTAATCATCAAAGTCCTAAAATTTCACATAATATAAATAATTTTGAAACTCTAACTAAATTTGCCTCAGTGTGAGATTTGTTTGTTATAATACCGCATAAATTAATTTAAAAGAGAGAAG
>JAFGVR010000253.1 GCA_016937915.1 Campylobacterales bacterium
TGAAATAAAACTCAAGAAAAGTTAAAAAAATGAAGTGAGTACTTTTAGGCTGCTGTAAAGGTGGATTTTAGAGGTGCCCTTTATATATACTTCGATTATAGGTGTTTTGTTAACTGCGGTGGCTAGTCTATTTTTATTATCAACAGCATCAGAGATAGAAAAAGAGGTGCTGGATGAGAAAAAATCAGAACTCTTAAAACTGCTAGATTACAAAATCAAAGGTAAAGAGGATATCGGTTTAAGTAACGCTATCTCAATAGCAAATAATGAAAATATAGCCAAAGCACTTCAAACAAACGATAGAGATTTGGCTATAGCGATTTTAAGTGAAGTAAACCAAAACTTTAAAGACAACACAAAATATAAAAATATCAAAGTTCATATACATACAAAAGATACTAAATCATTTGTTAGGGGATGGGATACTAAAAAATTTGGTGACGATCTTAGTTCATTTAGAGATACTCTTATCCATATAAAAGATACTAAAAAACCTTTTGTCTCATTTGAAGCAGGTGCAAGTGATTTGGTTTTAAGAGGTATAGCACCAATATATGATAATAAAGAGTTAGTTGGTTCTTTGGAGTTTATCCAAGGACTTGACTCAGTTGCAAAAAGCTTTGATAAAGATAAGAAAAACTTTTTATTTTTGATGGATAACTCTTTATTATCTGTTGCTAAAAAAGCACAAAATGCAATTAGTGTAGCAAACTACAAAGTATCTCAAAACTTTGTTCAAAAAGAGTTTCTTAAAGATGCACAAGCTATAGATATGGAGCTTCTAAAAAAAGATGGCTTTTACATTAGTTCTAATTATTTCTATACTTTTGAATATGTCACAGATTATAATGGGAAGAAACTAGGTATATTTTTAGTAGCAGAAGATATCAAAAGTGTTAATAAAACTATAGATTCATCAAAAGAGATAGTTTATCAATCGATAATTTTTATTATTATTTTACTATTAGCTATGCAACTACTTGTATTTTTACTTCTAAAAAAACTAGTATTTGAAAAAATTGTAAGACTTGAAAATATTATGAGTGAGTCTATATCTAAAAATAACCTAAGACTAAGATGTTCGTATGATTCTAACGATGAGATAGGAAAGCTCTCTAAAAACTTTAACAAATTTTTAGATGCTATGAGTGACCTACTAAACGATACTAAAAAATCTGCTAGTGAAAACGCTTCCATATCTCATGAACTTTCAACAACAGCAATTGGTGTTGGAAATAATGTTGAGAGTTCTGTATCTATCGTAAACAAAGTAAGTACTCAATCTAAAGATATCATGTCTGAGTTAGCTGACTCTATATCTGAAGCAAAACAAAGCAAAGATAATATAGTAACAGCAAACAATAACTTAGGAGTAGCTAGAGATTATATTATATCTCTAACTTCAAAAGTTCAAGATAATGCAGAGATGGAAGCTGAACTATCTCACAGTATGGAGTCCTTATCTAAAGATGCACAACAGGTAAAAACAGTATTAAATATCATCTCTGATATCGCAGACCAAACAAACCTACTTGCTTTAAATGCTGCAATTGAAGCTGCAAGAGCTGGTGAACATGGTCGTGGATTTGCTGTTGTTGCTGACGAGGTGCGAAAATTAGCTGAGAGGACACAAAAAACACTATCAGAAACAAATGCAACTATAAATATGCTTGTACAATCAATAGACACTGTTTCAACTCAAATCAGTTCAAATTCTGATGAGATTCAAGATTTAGCAACTATCGTAGAGGATAAAATAAACTCAACAGTATCAATAGTTAATTCTTCAGTTTCTGCAAGTGAAAGAACAGTTCAAAGTTTTAATAAAACAGGACAAAATATAGAGACTATTGTACATAGTATAGAAGAGATAAATAGAATCTCCTCAGTAAACGCTAGAAGTGTTGAAGAGATAGCTGCAGCTGCAGAACACCTAAATAACCTAACAGCTGAACTAAATACAAAACTTGAACGATTTAATACATAAATAAAATTAAGAGAGTATCCATTAAGATATAATGTCTTGATGTGAACTCTCTTAGAGATGCTCATCTATAGGTAGTGTTTCCATATTTGACAATATATCTAAAATGTTAAAGGGTTTTATATGGCTAGTGTTAAAAAACTTATATCACTTGATGAAGGTATAGCAAAAGAGTTAGAAAGTGTTGCTAAAGCACTTCATAAGTCTCAAAAAGAGGTTGTGGAGAATGCACTTGATTTTTACTTTGATTATACAGATACGGTTGTAGCTGATAAGGTTACAAAAGATATAAAATCAGGTGATATGAAAGTATTTGATGCAGATGATGTTTACAAAGAGCTTGGTATAGAGCTTTGACTATAAAATATTCTGAAAAATCACTAAAAGATCTAAAATCATTTTCACACCCAGATAGAACTCTTATAGCTAAAAAAGTAGATGCACACTCGTTCCCACGATTTTGTGGGAATGGATAGTTTTTGTTTTTCTGTTTTTATACGCATTCCCACAAGATTGTGGGAATGAAGAGAGGTGGAACGAGGAATAGGCTTCTATCGCTTACTTAATGTTATTAAGCCATTCTTCTGAATTTTTCCACTTATTTGATGACTTTTCCATTGCTAATTTTAGAATTTTTTTATTGTAGTTTAAAAACTCATTAGAAGATTTTCCTTTTTTGTAAGAAAGTATATTGTCGTCAATATAGACATGCATAATCTCATCTTGTTGAATTATTTGATGTCGAGCTGATATTGCTGTCACTATAGAAAATGTTGTTTTAATGCCTTCTGTATAAGTATTTATAAAACTAGTTTTTCTATATTTCATACAGTTTTCATATTCGTTATTATTTGCTCCTAATGCAAAACTTAAAGCTACGCTTCGCTTTCTACAGAGTGAGGCATAATAAAAATCAAAATAAGTTTCCGTTGATTTATTTAATGTTTCCAACATTTCAGCCTTATCTATACTATTTTCACTAACACCTATTATAGATACATTAGAGTACAACTCTTCATTTAAAGAATTTTTCTTAGCATAATCCAACGTTTTAACATTATGCACTCCACCCACTGAATAGCTTAATATTAAAATAAAACTAAAACAAAAATAAACTTTTTTCATTAATAAACTCCGCACTGTAAATTTGTTAAATTTTAACATAAAATTCTTAAAAAAATTAATATTTTTCCATCGTTTGTATAATTTTGTGGGAATGGATACGAAAACTGAACAACAAAAACTATCTATTCTCACGAAATCATGGGAATAAGTGAAAAATATTTAGAAGTTACAGATGCTCATCTATAACCTCCAAAAACTCTTCCCCAAAAGCTTCATATTTTTTCTCACCAACTCCGTTTACTTCTAGCATCGTTTTTTTATCGTAGGGTTTGTCGTTTGCTAGATGCTTTAGGGTTTTGTCATTAAATATCAAGTACGCTGGAACATCCATATCAGCGGCTATTTCGGCTCTTTTTTGACGCAGTTTTTCATAAAGCTCTTCATCAAACTCAAAATCGCTTTTTTGTTTTACAGCTTTCTCTTTTACAGACACTTCAAGTCTTGATGACCTTATGTTTACAAGTTTTTGCCCCTTGAGTACTTTGATAGCATCAGGGGTTAGTTTCAAAATACTAAACTCACCCAAAGTTAAGATGCCAAGCTCTATAAGTCTTTCTAAAACTACAAACCACTCTTTTTTGCTAAAGTGCATCCCTATCCCATAAACAGAGAGTTTATCGGCTTCGTTTGATAACAGTTTTTGCTCTTTTGAACCCCTTAAAACATCTACGATATAGTTTTTTCCAAACGATTCGTTTGTCCTATAAACGGTGCTTAGAAGCATCTGAGCCTCTTTTGTTATATCCTCTTTTTTATCATCCTCGCTTAAACAGTTGTCGCATCTATCTTCACACTCTTTTATATCATCTTCAAAATAGTTAGCTATCTGCTTGTGAAAACAGATCTCACTTGTGGCGTATCTGTATATTTGGTCACATTTTTGCTCTTGGTGGAGTCTGTACTCCCCATTTGGTATCTCTTGCAAAAATCTTTTGTGTTGGACTATGTCACCTGCATTAAAGAGTAAAAGCACTTCGCTATCTTCCCCATCTCTTCCAGCACGCCCTATCTCTTGGTAGTAGTTTTCCAGAGTTTTTGGAAGTGATAGATGCACCACAAAACGGATGTCACTTTTATCTATCCCCATTCCAAAAGCGATGGTAGCTACCATAATATTGGCTTTGTCATTTACAAAATCTCTAAAATTTTGTTCCCTTGTTTGTTGCGAAAGTCCTGCGTGGTAAGGGAGTGCTTTGTAACCTTTTTCTACAAGGTATTCACAAACCTCTTCAACTTTTTTTCTACTACTTACATAGATGATGCCATTCTCATCTTCATGCCTTGATAAAAAATCTCTAAGTTGTGTATAACCGTTTTGAAATCTTCTTTGAGCTGAGATGAAGATATTTTTTCTAAATATCTTCCCTTTTAAAATTAAAGGATTTTCAAGATGCAAAGAGTTTACTATGTCATCTTTTACATGATTTGTACTTGTTGCGGTAAATGCACAGATGCTAGTGTGGGGAAAGTTTGCTTTTAAGTTTCCCAAAGCTCTATAATCATCCCTAAACTCATGCCCCCACTGAGATATACAGTGAGCCTCATCTATCACAAAAAAGTTGATGTTGAGCTGTCTTAGAAAATCTATCATAAATTGGGTGTTAAGTCTCTCAGGGGAGAGGTACAAAAACTTCAATTCCCCCCTTGATGCTTTTTTTATCACCTCACTTATCTGCTCAGAACTTTGAGCTGAACTTATCATCTCTGCACTAAGATTTTGAGCTTTTAGAGATGCTACTTGGTCTTGCATCAGAGCTATAAGTGGGGAGATAACTATGCTGATGCCATTTTTTAGAAGTGTTGGGAGTTGATAGACTAGACTTTTACCACCACCAGTTGGGAGTATCATAAGCAAATCTTGCCCATTCATTATAGCATCTACACCATCTTCTTGAAGCTCCCTAAAAGAGTTGTGACCAAATATATCTTTTAAAATTCTATACTTTATACTCATGTTACTATAGCATCTGATGCCATAACCCCTTTAAAACTAAAATAAAATCTTATTTTACCAAGCTTCTTTGAAACTTTTACCTTTATCTATCTCTTGAATCAGTTCAACCAAACCTGCATTTTTCATAACAGCTTTTACTTTTTTTGGCCATGTTTCTCTGTAGTTAAACGACATAGGTTTACCACCGATGCCATCTATAAACTCTAAGTTTGTTTTTTTAGAAAGTAAAGTTTTTTTACCATTTAGTTTAACTTGTTTCTCAAGCCATGCTTTTGAGTCTCTAAAAACTGGTATGTTGCTTTTTTCACTTATCCACTTAGATGTAAAATCCTCTAGATTTTTTCTTTTTGCCTTTGCAAACATTTGTGGATTTTTATGAAAATAATCAAGCTCTTTTTGTTGTCCAGCTATAGCTTTTGGTCTGTAGTCTTTTTTTAAAGATTTTGCCCTTTTTTTATAAAGTAACTCATCTTTTGAGTATTTGGCTATATTTTGTGGAAGATAGATTATCTCTGATGTTTTTTTGATGCTTGGCAGGTATAGTGCTGGAAGCTCTGCATCACCTTTATTTGCACCAAGAGAGAGGATATTTCCAGTTATCCTAGCTACATAACCTCTACCATAACCACTCTCAACACCAGCTATGGCCAAAACAGCCGCAGGGGGGATGTTGTACTTCATCCCAAGCTCATAAGCATCTTTTGCTATCGATTTATAAAAATCTCTAACATGATCATATTTTCTATATCTAAACTCCTGCTTATTTGCAAAAAGGGTAGTAGATGTAATTAGAATCGTTATTATCAAAATAACTTTTTTCATAACACTCTCCTCGTTGTTGTTTAGTATTTAGATATCTCTTATTATCACAAAGTCACATCGCATCAAATCTTGTAAA
>JAFGVR010000254.1 GCA_016937915.1 Campylobacterales bacterium
ATGGGGGAGATAAAAAAAAGCCACTTCTCAAAAAGAGAAAGCGGCTTTGGGGTATCTTAGCGACAAGTTATTCTTCTTGAAAAATACCCTTGATAATTTTTTTTAACCTTAGATTTTATTTTAGTTTAACACCCTAAATGTTTTAAAAGTTTGTTTTCTACTTCTTGAAGTTCATCAGTTGTTAATGTTGTTAACAAATCATCTAATTTTATTCTGCTCATATCTAATGTACACAGTTCATTTATGCATATCTCACTTGTTTTTTGAAGTTTATCTCTGCATATTATTTTTACTCTAAGATCACCGCCAAATATATTTGTTGACATTGGTATTACTGTTACACCTTTAAACTCTACTTTATCTATATTTCTATTTGCTATATCGTTTTGAATTATTAGAGCGGGTCTGATTTTACCAAATTCGCTATTATATTTTTTGCCAAAATTGACTAAATAGATTTCACCTCTTTTCATTTAATTATATCTTCTGAAATCTGCTCTATCTCTAAAAATTCATCATTCGCTTTTTTAGACAAAGCACCCTTGTTGTTCATGAGATAAAGTTCATCTTCTATTTTTTCTTTGACTTTTTCATACAATTCATATGGTAGAACTACACTTTTTGTTATATGCTTTTTTGCATCTTCTACAAAAGTGATATCTGTTGGCCTTGTAACATATGATGGCTTTTTTACTATATCTGTGGAGTTTATTACTAGCATTTTATATCCTACTTTTATAATAGTATATATTATACTACTTTTAGTTATTTGATGCAAATTCTTCTTTTTTAACTCTTTCGTAAGTAAAAATAGTGTCAATATTTAGATGAAATGTTAATTATAAAATGAAAGTTTTTTGAAAGGGTGTTGCATCTCCAAAGAGATGCAACTTTGTTGTCACAAGGACAAAGTTGTTATGAAAGCTTTAAACAACTATTAGAAGTTGTAACGAGCCCATAGACGGATGATTTCATCATCTGTATTAACAACATCAAAATCTCTATTTACATATCCAGCGAAGTAATCAACACCAGCAGCATTAACTTTATAAGCTAATTCGATATCAGTTAAATCATTAGCAGTAGCAGAAGTATCATCAGTTTGAGTACCTTGAAGGATAACTGTACCCATATCACCTAAACTATAAGCAGCTTTTAACATCCAAGTTTCAGCATCTTGAGCGATAACAACATCGTTACCTATCATCTGAGTGAATAATGGAGATTTTACACCAGTACCAGTGTTAACAACAGCTACATAACCATCATTTACATCAGTATATGCTGCACATAAAGTAAGTGCTGGCATTGGTTTGATTGAAGCTTTAAGACCATAAGCAGTAGTATCTTTTACAGTATCAGCAGAGATATCACCATATTGTAAACCAATATGAAGACCCATTGGAGCGTCTTTAGGAGCTATTTGAGCATCAATCCAGATAGCATCTGCATCTAAAGCACCATTTACACCACTTAAATCATAGTAAGAAGCAGTTAATGTAGTCATAGGGATAACTGTAGTTTGAGCAGTTAACATATAAGCAGTGTTATTTACAGCAAGAGTACCTAAAGTTATAGTTGCATTTAAGTTATCCATAGTACCTAAACCAAAACCTGAAGAAGCACTAACATAAGCACCAACTAAAGTTGTGTTAGGGATATCAGTATTTACAGCTACTACAGCATCAAAAGTATTTTTGAATGCATTCCAAGACTCTGAGTATGCTAATGGAGAAAGTGATTTTGGAAGTTCTTGACGACCAATTTTAACTGTAGTATTAGCAATTTTTTTAGCTACAAAAATTTTGCTTAATGCTAAATCATCTGTAGTTTGAGTAGCAGCAGTTACAGAACCAGCTGTCATCTGAGGAGTAGTTGCAAGATTTTTTTCTAAACCTAATGTATCAGCGAAAGTTAACTGAGCACCAAAAGTGAAGTTGTTTTTAAGATCAGCAGATAGATCTAATTGGATACCACCTATAGCTTTTGTGCTTTCTGAGTTTTCATCAAAGAAATCAGCAGTAGCACTGTCACTTGTTTGATAGAATACAACTGCATTACCAGTAGTTACGATATCGATACCTTTGTCAGCTGCGAAAGCACCTGTAGTTAAAGCAGCAGCAGCTACTAAAGAAACCATTGTTTTTTTCATATTTTTCTCTCCTGTTTTTTATAAAGTGTGTTATTTAGCATTAAAATTGCACGATAACCCATCTGAGACGCAGTATTGTATATTATATAAATTTAATTCAAGTTTAAAGCATATAGTATATTTACAAATTGTTTACTTTTTGTTTAGTATGAGGCGGGATTGATGTCAAATTGTAACTTTAGCCCCAACCATAAGGGGCTATGATTTATTAAAAAGCTCTGTTTAATGCACTAAACAAAGCTTTTACAGATGCAGTAGCTATGTCGTTATCAGAACCTACACCAAAACAAGACAGAGTATCTTTAGTCTCTATCTCTATGTAAGCTATAGCTTTTGCAGAGCTTTTATCTCCGCATGAGTGTTCATAGTATGAGTTTATTTTAAACTCATTTTTATAGTTTATCATGAGTGCCTCTTTGCACGCATCTACTGGGCCATTGCCCTGTGCTTCTACTGTAAACTCTTCACCATCTTGGGTATATACTAGTGTACATTTAGATATACCTTTTAATGATGTTACACTAAAGTCAACTAGTGTTATATGTTCATCTATATCAAAGTACGATTTTTGAAATATCTCTAAAACCTCTTTTGGCTCTAAAACTCTTCCAAGCTCATCAGTTACATTTTGTACCAAACGACCAAACTCTGGATGCATCTTTTTAGGTAATTGGTAACCGTAGTTGTTCTCTAAGATATAAGCTACCCCACCTTTACCAGACTGAGAGTTTATACGGATGATGCTCTCATAACTTCTACCAACATCTTCAGGGTCTATCGGAAGATAAGGAACCTCCCAAAAATCATCCTCTTTAGCTCTTTGGTACGCGATACCTTTGTTTATAGCATCTTGGTGTGAACCTGAAAATGCAGTGTAAACAAGTTCACCAACATAAGGGTGGCGACAATGTGTATCTATCTCTGTACATCTCTCAACTATATCTAAAACCTCATTTATGTTTGAGAAGTTAAGTTTAGAGTCAACCCCTTGAGTTGTCATGTTAAGTGCCAGAGTTATTATGTCCACATTTCCAGTTCTCTCACCATTACTTAAAAGTGTCCCCTCAACTCTATCTGCACCTGCAAGAAGTGCAAGTTCAGTTGCAGCTACAGATGTACCTCTGTCGTTGTGGGTGTGAGTTGAGATTATCACATTTTCTCTGTTATCTAGGTGTCTGCTCATCCACTCTATCTGATCAGCATAGATGTTTGGTGTAGCCATCTCAACTGTAGCTGGAAGATTTATGATAACTTTTCTACTCTCACTTATCCCCCATCTAGCAGTTACAGCGTTACAGATGCGAGCTGCAAAATCAAGCTCAGTTCCTGTAAAACTCTCAGGTGAGTACTCTAAGAATATCTCTCCATCATGCTCTTTTTCATACTTTTTAACAAGATCAACACCCTCTAGTGCCAACTCTATGATCTCATCTTGCTCTTTTGCAAAAACTATCTTTCTTTGAGCAACAGAAGTTGAGTTATAAAGGTGGATAGTTGCTTTTTTCACCCCTTTTAGAGCTTCAAAAGTTTTAGCTATCAAATGCTCTCTAGCTTGAACCAAAACTTGGACTGTTACATCATCAGGGATAAGGTTATCATCAACTAGACGACGCAAAAAGTCAAACTCCACTTTAGATGCAGATGGAAATCCAACCTCTATCTCTTTAAATCCGAGTTTTAGTAAGAGTGTATATAATTCAAGTTTTTTGTTCATATCCATAGGATTTACAAGAGCTTGGTTACCATCGCGTAAATCAACGCTACACCATTTTGGAGCTTTTGTAATTGAGTTGTTTGGCCATGTTCTATCTGGCAGATCTATCTTTGGGTATGGGCGATATTTACCTTTTTTTATATTTTGCATAGTATTACCTTATATTTGAATTATTGATAACTACACTCTTACACGAAATTATCAAGTTTGGAATTATATCAGATTTAAGTTTATATCTTTGCTTTAGTGGGTTAAATAAGAGGTTGGTTTAATGTTATAGTAAAGATTGCTCCAGAGTTTGTTGTATCTGCTTTTATACTGCCACCATCTTTTTTTATTATCTTAGATGCTATATACAAACCAACACCGCTACCCTTACCTTCAGGTTTCGTTGTGAAGTTTGGCTCAAAGATATGATCTAAGATCTCTTTATCTATCCCACCTGCATTATCTTCAACCTTTATGATGACCATATCATCTTGAAGTTTAGCACTTATGAAGATCTCTCTGTTATCTATATTTTTTTCATTGTAGGCATCTATGGAGTTG
>JAFGVR010000255.1 GCA_016937915.1 Campylobacterales bacterium
ATGAATTTAAAAAGAGTTATAAATGTATATGTGATTTGTTTGTAGAGGAGGATGGGTATCTGCAACCACAAATGGGTGATTTGAATTGGGTTGAGTATCTATACCTAAATAAAAATAAAACAAACAAAGCGAAGATAGCTTATAAAAATAAAGAGTTTTATTTTAGTGTCAGGGCTTCTTTGATAGATGAGCAAAAACAACATTACAGCATCGTCTTTACAGATATAACAAAAGAGGAACTTTATAAGATAGAGCTTGAGCTTATAAGTATCACAGACCCGCTTACAAATATAAAGAATCGTCGATATTTTCAAGAGAAGATGCATTATGAGATATCTCGCTCTAAAAGGTATGGATATCCTGTATCTTTTATTATGTTTGATATAGATTATTTTAAAGTTATAAATGATGAAAATGGGCATGATGTCGGTGATGAGGTTCTTGTAGTTTATACAAAATTTATCGCATCAAAGCTTAGAGAGAGTGATATATTTTGTAGGATCGGTGGTGAGGAATTTATGATAATAGTTCCAGAGTTAGATAAAGATGAAGCATATAAACTTGCCCAAAAGATAAGAGAGGGTGTAGAGAATTATAAAAAGATCCTCCCTTTGACTATGAGTTTTGGAGTAGTTGAGTATATAGATGGTGAGAGTGAACAAAGTTTGTTAAAGAGAGTTGATAAAGCTTTATATAAAGCAAAAGATAGTGGAAGAAATAGGGTTGAATTAGGGTGAATTACTATCAAAACGAATTAAAAGCACTAAGAAAAGCTGGCAGATATAGAGAGCGTGAAGTTGTTGATGAATCTCTAAAAGACTTTGCATCAAACGATTACCTAGGACTTGCTCACAACAAAGAGTTGCATCATCAAACTTGCAGTGAGCTTGATAAGATACCAGTTCATGGGGCTAAAGCATCTTTACTTGTAAATGGTTATCATAAGGCTCATAGAGATTTTGAGAGAGCTTTATGTGTGGCAAATGGGTTTGAAGATGGTGTGGTTTTGGGGAGTGGATTTAACGCTAACATTGCACTCATAGAGGCACTTTGTCGTAAGGGTGATATAGTTTTTATGGATGAGCTTTATCATGCATCAGGAGTTTTGGCAACAAACCTAAAAGATGTAAGTGTGGTGTTTTTTAGCCATAACGATATGGATGAACTTGATGAACTCCTTAGCAGATGTAAAGATGTAAAAAGAAAGATAATCGCCGTTGAGGGGATATACTCCATGGATGGCGATTTGTGTGATAAAAAAGTTTTCTCCATCGCAGACAAACACGATGCTATCCTCATAGTAGATGAAGCTCACAGTAGTGGGGTAGTGGGTGAGAGGCTCATGGGTGTGTTTGACCACTATGGCATCACCATAAAACCAAACCATATAAAGATGGGAACTTTGGGGAAAGCTTATGGGAGTTTTGGAGCATTTATCTTGGCATCAAAACACATCATAGAGTATCTCATAAACCGTGCAAAACCTATTATCTATGCTACTGCACTATCTTTATATGACACAATCTTAGCTCACAAATCACTAGAGTACATACTTAAAAATAAAGAGATTTTAAAGTATCAGATAAAAAAACGACAACTCATAATCTACGATGAACTAGATATAAAAGTAGATGGGCTAATAGTGCCAATAGTGATAAATGACAATAAAAAAGTTATGCAGATAAAAGAGTCTCTAAAACAAAAAGGTTACGCAGTTGGTGGCATCAGACAACCAACAGTTCCTAAAGCTATCATTAGAGTCATAGCAAGGCTTGGTGAGAGTGAGGATGAACTCAGAAAACTTTCTAATATTTTAAAGAGTTATTTATAATGTATGATGTAGATCTAACTCTACATCATACATAAATTATTTTTTATCTAAAAATTGATTTGGATAAGCAAAATTCATAGTTACACAGTGCAGTGAGCCGTGTTGTTTGATAAGCTCAAAACAGTTGATGCCAACTATCTCTCTATCTTTAAATGTATCTCTAAAAATTTGCAGTGCCTCTTCATCTTGAGCCACCCCATAAGTTGGAACTAAAACAGCATCATTTACAAATAAGAAGTTTGCATAAGTAGCAGGGATGCGTTCATCTTCAAAGTAAACTGCATCAGTCATTGGAAGAGCTATAAGTTTGTAGTCATTCTCTTTAGCGATAACTTTTAACTCATCTTCCATAAGTTTTAACTCTTTGTAATGCTCATCACTCTCATCATCACACTTTACATACATGATAGTTGAGCTATCTACAAATCTTGCTAGAGTATCTATGTGTGAGTCTGTATCATCACCAGCTAAGTAACCGTGATTTAGGTAAAGGATTTTAGATGCTCCAAAATACTCTTTTAGCTTTTGTGTAATCTCATCATCACTTAGAATGTGGTTTCTGTTTTTATTTAACATACACTCATTTGTTGTGAGGATAGTGTCTATCCCATTACTCTCAACTCCGCCACCCTCTAAAATCATATCGCATGTGATGCTATGTGGATAGATGAATTTTGTCATGGCATTATCTTTTGAAGCTTCAAACTTCCCGCCCCATCCTGTAAATGTAAAGTCAAGCAGTTTTACCTCACCATCCTCCTCTACACACAAAGCTGAACAATCCCTAGCCCAAGTATCATCTGTTTTATACTCTATGAAGTGAAGATTCTCATTTGGCTCAAACCTGCTTCTAACATCCTCTATATCTGCACAAACTACCAAACATTTTTGAAATCTGATAATTGCGTTTATGATGTTTTCAAAACATTTTTGAGCATCTCCTAGGTAGTCTATCCAGTCAGTATCTTTGTGAGGGAAGATAATTTGAGTAAAAGTTTGTTTCTCAAATTCAGCGATGAGTCTTTTTGCCATATTAGTACCTTTTTTGGCGAATTATATCAGATGTGTAAAAAAAAGTGATAAAAAAACAAGGTGAGCTAATAGCAGAAGTTATTTATATAGTATGGCAATATAGTATAGAGGGGAAAGGGGTGTACAAAAAGGTATA
>JAFGVR010000256.1 GCA_016937915.1 Campylobacterales bacterium
AAGTTGTTCAAAATCACCGTGAGCTATGATAAATGTCTCAAAAACCAAAAGTGCATCTTTTTTCATAGCCTCTTTGATTTGTGGAAAAAATCTTCTGTTTAGATAGTTTGCATTTATGATAAGATCGTATCTATTTTTTTCTAACTCATAGCTATCTAGATCAACCTCTATCTTATTTATATTTTCTAAATCTTCTATCTGAGATAAAGCATAATCTGAAAAATCAACAGCATCTACTTCAAACCCTTTTTTAGCTAAAAAAGTGCTGTTTCTCCCAAGTCCACAAGCTATATCAAGAGCATTTCCAACATTTGCCAGTTCTAAATATTTTTCTAAAATAGGTGTTGGATAAGATGGTTGTGGAAAATCCACAAACCTCTTATTCCATCTGTGCTTATCTTCTATCATGAGAGTCTATCCCTATAGTCAGTATAACCAAACTCTTTTACTACCTCGATATCACCATTTTTTCTCTTTATTGCAAGTGATGGAAGTTTGATGCCATTAAATGTTGTGTTTTTTACAAAAGTGTAATGGATTTGATCTTCAAATATCACTTTATCCCCTGCTTTTAAAGGCTCATCAAAAGAGTAATCCCCCATGATGTCACCAGCTAGACAAGTATTGCCACCAAATCTATAGGTATATTTTTTCTCACCAGCCTCACCTGAATCTCTAACCATAGCACGATAAGGCATAGCAAGAGTGTCTGGCATGTGAGCTTCAGCAGATGTATCAAGTATCGCTACATCGATGCCGTTTTTAAAAGTATCAAGTACAGATGCCACCAAGTAACCACACTCCCACCCCACTGCTTCACCTGGTTCTAAGTAAACTTCAACACCATATTTTTCTCTAAAATCTTTTATGATTTTTATCAGCTTTTCAACATCATAACCTTTTTTAGTTATATGATGCCCACCACCAAAGTTTATATGTTTTAGGTTTTTAAAGTATTTTGAAAACTTCTCTTCAAACGCTACTAAAACCTCTTCAAGTGCATCTACTTGTTGCTCACAAAGTGCATGAAAATTGAGTGAATCAACATACTCCAAAACTCTCTCATCAAAATTTGCTAAAGTGGTACCCAAACGGCTATAGATGCCACACGGATTATATATATCTTTTGGAGATGATGAAACTTCAGGATTTATGCGAAGTGAGAGATGAACATCTGGATTTATCTCTTTTACCATATCTGCATATTTAAAAAGTTGAGAAGGTGAGTTAAAAACTATATGATCAGATATTTTTGCTATCTCTCTTAAATCATCCTCTTTATATGCTGGTGAGTATGTATGCACCTCTGCATCACTGTTGTGTTTTTTAAACTCCTCATAAGCTAGTCTTGCTTCATGAAGCCCTGATGCGGTGCATCCTTTTAGGTATCTTGAAACCAAATCAAAGGTTGAATGCATAGCAAAACCTTTAAGTGCAAGTATAACTTTAGCACCACTTTGCTGTTGAACATAATCCAAAATCTTTAGATTATTTTCTAAAAGCTCCTCTTCACAAACATAACAAGGGGTATTTATATCTTTAATGTCTTTCATTTAATGTCTTTCTTTTAAGTTCTTTTACATAAGAGTTTTTAACTCTAATACACGATTTTACAAACCAATCAACATCAAGACCTACCAACTTAACCTTTTTACAAGCCATCATCACAGACCTTTTTGTAAGTAGTTCTCTCACATTTATAGCAGTTCGTACTATGTTTAAGATATTTCTATAGTTTCTTATCCTATCATCATCTGTTTTTGTACTCTCCAAAACCATACTATATGTTGGCTCAAGATTCCAATGTTTAAACAAAAGTGCACTTATCCCATACGATGTTATCTCTACTAGTTCATGTTCGTACTTACTTACATCATGACACTCTTTTAATCCAATTCTAAAATCATACTCATAATTACTCTTTTTTATCTCTTGAGCTAAAACAAGCTTACCTGATTCCATGATAAGAGCTAAAGGAGCTATAACATTTGTATCACTTAAACTTATCTTTGAATACCACTGCAATACTAAAGCACTTTGTAAATTACACATATCGTTAAATCTATCATTAGTTATACCGTAAACTTTCATATCAGCTTTAATGTTACTCTCTACAGCATAACTCATGATAAAACTTCGTATCTGCATGATTCCAAACAAAGTAACTGCTTGAGATATAGATGAAACTCTACCAGAAAAACCATACATAGGAGCGTTTGCCATCCTAAGGATATTTGCTACAAGCATAGCATCTGTCTCTATAACTTTTATAAGTTTTGGTATCTCTATATTATCGCTTCCTTGAGAGTACATATTTTGTATCTCCAGTATAGCATCTGAGAGTGGTGGGAGGGAATCTACACTTTGAGCTATATCTTGAAATGTCATCTATACACCTCTATAGTTAAAATATGAATCCCTAATGCGTAATGCAGTTTGTTCGAAAGAATCACGACTAAGCCCCATCTTCCCAACTTTTCTAGATGCTTTTTTTATAGACTCTTCTGTTAAAATCTCTTTTGCATTTATAGCCGTTCGTATAATATCTAATTGCTCTACATACGACCTTGTTTTCATATCTAACTTTCTAAACTGCTCTTTATCTTTTATATCTAAAACTCTGAGTATATCAACATATATAGGTTCAAGATTCCAGTGTTCAAACAAAATAGCACTAAGCTCATATGATGTATAACCAAGTAAGCTTTTTTCAAACTCATTTATATCTTCACACTCATTAAACTCTTTTCTAAATTCGCCACAATAATCACTCTTAACAACCTCATTTGCCAAAACCAATTTTCCAGCTTCCATGATAAGTGCTAAAGGAGCTATAAACTGAGCATCACGAAGTTCAACTTTTGAGTACCACTGAAGCATCAAAGCACTTTGCAAATGGCAAAGTTCATTAAACTGAGCAAAGCTAAAGCCATATATGCTAGTATCAGCTTTTAAACTTTGAGCTATCGCATATTGTATAACAAGCATATGGATGCGTCTTGTTCCAAAAAGTGAAACTGCCTGAGCTACACTAGCTATCTTTTTACTAAAACCATAATATGGAGCGTTTATCATTTTTAAGATATTTGCAGTGAGCATTGCATCTGATTCTATAACTTTTACAAGTCTCATAACATTTATGTTTTCTAGTCCGCTAACATACATAGCTTGTATGATGTTAGCAGCGTTTGAGAGGGGAGGAAGTGAGTCTATATCTTTGATAATACGCTCAAAAGTCATAACTAAAGCTCTTTAACCTGCCAAGGAAGACCTTGTGTATTCATCTCTTCCATAAAAGGATCTGGGTCCATCTGTTCCATGTTAAACACACCAACACCACTCCAGATACCTTTTAACATAAGTTTAGCACCTATCATAGCAGGAACACCCGTAGTGTATGAAACACCTTGAGAGTTTACCTCTTTGTAACACTCTTCATGATCTTTTACTTGATAGATGTAGATTTTTTTCTTTACACCATCTTTGATACCCTCAGCTACTATCCCGATATTGGTTTTACCTTTTGTGCGAGGTCCAAGAGATGCAGGATCTGGTAGAAGTGTTCTTAAAAACTCTATAGGTACTATCTTTTGCCCTTTATGCTCAACTGGCTCGATGCCTAGCATCCCAACATTTTCCAAACACTTCATGTGTGTAAGGTAGCTTTGACCAAATGTCATAAAAAATCTGATACGTTTTAAACCTTTGATATGTTTAACAAGTGATTCCATCTCTTCATGATAAAGCAGATAACTATCTTTTGGACCAACTTCAGGATAATCCCAAACTTGCATAATCTCCATAGGCTCAGTCTCTATCCACTCACCATTTTCCCAGTAACGCCCTTTTGCACTAACTTCACGAAGGTTTATTTCAGGGTTGAAGTTTGTAGCAAACGGATAACCATGATCCCCTGCATTACAATCAAGTATATCTATCGTATGTATCTCATCGAAATAGTGTTTTTG
>JAFGVR010000257.1 GCA_016937915.1 Campylobacterales bacterium
AAGAATTAAAAATAGTTTTGATTATAATAAAACTCTACAAAATAAAGGTTTTAGATGAAAAAACTAAAAAAAAGTTTGATTTGTTGTTTAGTTTTAAACTCACTAAACTTACAAGCTATAGATTTGGCAAATGGGTGGAATTTGGTTTCTGTGGGGTCTGATATAAATGTTTTGGATATAAAAGACCAAAACATAAAAAGTATCTGGAGTTATGGGGATCCTAAATGGTCTGCTTACTCATTTGATGCAAACTATCTACAAACTATAAAAGATAATGGTATAAATGTACTAGATGAGATAAACTCATCAAAAGGGATCTGGATACAAACAACAGATAGTTTTAACCTCACAACACCCCCAAAAGTTTCTACTCACGATATAGATATAAAAAAAGGGTGGAACCTCATAGGGACTATAGAGGATAAAACATCACTAAACTCTATAGAAGCAGATGCAATCTACTGGAAGTATAAAGATCAAAACTGGACTCTAGGGGAGAACAAACTCTATGAGTGGTCAGATAGATTTTTTACTATATCTAGTGGTGAGGGTGTATGGGTATATGCATCAAAAGAGTCTATATATAAAGAGGATAAACAAAAAAAGTTTCTATTTTTAGATGAAAAGCTTATACCTCAAAAGGTATCTTTTGCAGATAAAGAGAGTATGGTTAGTGGTTTTATCCATAAAGATGTAGATAATTTTGATTTTAACAATAGTGGATTTATCCCTTTTAGTGCATCTTTTGAGGGTGATCAGCTTGTTAGTGAGTACGCTAGTAGTAGTGAACAGAACTATGTACTTTTTTTAGAAGATGCTACAAATCAGGTGAAGTTTGAAAATAACTCCACAGACTATATGAAAGTACCCTACTTCTCTTTGCCATCTTATTTTTTAAATTTTGAAGAGATAAAAGAGATAGCTATAGAGGCCAAACCTATAAAACCTATACTAATCTCACCAAATGTTATTATGATTTTGTCTAATGTCAATCTAAAACAATCTTTGACACTATCTTTTGAAGATATAACAGCACCAGATGAATTAAACGAAAAAGGGGTGTTTATAAGGGGGGTATCGACCACTGTTAAAAACTCTTCTACAGAGATAATCGATACAAAGACTATAGATGGTCAAATGAATCTAAAGCCCATCTTTAAGAACATACAAACAGAACCTAAAAATCCATATATCTATGCTTTGGTAGATGATGAATGGAGACTAGTTGGTGAGGGTATCTACAAAAATGGCTCAGTTATATCTAAAAACTGGTATAACAAATTTGCATCTTATGCTTTGGTAGATGTGGATGAGACAAATATCTATAAGTTTGCATCTAAAATCCTAAATGAAAATGCTCAAGAGATACGAGATGCTATAGTGGTATCGGACAACAAGATAGTTACCTCAACCTCTTATGATGGAAATTTTACATATATATCTCCAGAAAAACCACAAATTGTTGTAGCGTACAAAGATGGTTATAAACCTCTTATCTTAGATACTTCAGCTAAGTCACATACACTAAATAAGCTTGAAGATGCAGCTTCTATTGATGGTCTAAATAGTAGATTTGATGAAAATTTTAACCTCATATATACTATTGGTGATAAAAACAAAGAGTTTATCTATCTAGGTGATCACTACTCACTAAGACCTAAGCTTTTAGCAAATAGTGACTACATCATATACTCATCTGTTTATGATTATAAAGATGGTTATGTTTTTGGAGCTAGTAACTCTATAGTCGCATATCTAGATAAAGAGAAAAATATAACCAAACTAAGAGAGGGTGATGGAATCATCTATGATGGGTTTGTGGCAAATGATGATTATATATATTTTGGAACTTTTAGTGATAGTTTTGGAAGATGCGATCTTTATGGATGTGATGTAGATGCAGAACTTAGCTCATACAATTTTTCAGATGATCTATTATCTGTGGTATATAAACCCATCATAACATCCTCAAAAATCTACATCCCTTTATATGACAAAACAAACTCAGAAGATGGTTCACTATTTATAAAAGGGCTAGATGTAGAATCTAACTTAAATCTAATCTCTGGCATAGGTTTTTCTGGAAAACTATCACAAAATGATAATGAAGTTTTTTTTGGAACTAGCACTTCAAAAGTGGTATGGGTTGATAAATCTACTAATGATTATAAAAGTATAGATTTTCAAGGTGTGGGGATAATCGCTAAAGTTGTAGAGTTAGATGGTTCAAGATACGCTATAGACCTTAATGGTTTACTTAAAAACATAGATACAAATGGATCTATCCAACTTAACCCATCATCAAATCTATTGGTTAGAGATGATGAACTCATAGTAGCATCTCATGATGGAACTATATATTTTTTAGATAGCTCCCTAAATCTAAAAAACTCATTTAATTTAGATGGCATCATCATAGCAGAACCGATTATATATAACGATGATATCTACACTATAACAGATAATGGAAATTTTTATAAAAATGACACCCTCATAGGGAGTTTCAATGCAAAAGTTTCAAACATAAATCTAAGTAACAACTCCTTAATCTTTGGTGCGGATAATGGAACTTTATGGAAGATAGATCTGTAATCTAAATAGTCAATATACTATCTGGATATGGTTTTACATCCATATCCACATCAAGTTCTCTTAGAGTTTCTAACTCTTTTTTAAACCCTTTATCTTTTAAAAACTCTTTTATATGCTCATCTAAACCAAAAAGTTTTTTGTATATGGAGATACTTTTTATAATATCATAAGAGCCTACTTCTGCTTCATCTATTTGGCGAATATATCCAAACTTAAATATATTGTCTATCTTTGGTTTTAGAGTTTTAATCCCTATATACTTTTGTATAAACTTAACCCCTTTTTGTATATCTTTTTTATCTACACATATATAAGCTTTATCTACAGCATCTAAAAAGATTTGATTATATTTTAAAAAACCTTCATCATACTGTAAAAAGTTATGCTTCACTATATGCTGATATATATTTTTCACATCATCTTTCTCTATCATCTCTTGAAGTTTTATCTTAGCATCTATATTTGTTAAATACTCTTTTGCCAAATTTTCATAATTTGAAAATATAATCAATTG
>JAFGVR010000258.1 GCA_016937915.1 Campylobacterales bacterium
AAAGATATAAACTTTAACTTAAGATTAGATAAGTTTAATAACCTTCTTGCAGATTTTGGATATGAAAAAAATTTAGAACTATTTAGATACCTAAACGAAGAGGTGAAAGCCCAATCAAGCATAAGAGACTATATAGATGGTGAGAACTTCATAAAAGGTTTTTTAGTAGCATATCTATCACTAAATCCATACTATGAGGTAAGGACTGAAGTTGAAGTGACTAAAGGGTTTATAGATATATTACTAAATCCTAGTATGGTTGAGATCCCTTATGGTGGAGTTATAGAGATAAAATATATATCAAAATCAAAATATACTGAGGCACTTAAAGATGAAAAGATAAAAGAAGCAACCAAGCAGTTAAACAGATATGATGTGACAACCATACCAACTCTTAGAGATAAACCTTTTGTTAAGATTGTGTTGGTTTATTGTGGATGGGAATTGGTTATTTGTGAGGAGGTTGTTTAATTTTATTAGAGTTCTTGCAGTTATGCAAGAAGTCTATTGAATTATATATACCCAATAAGAGCTATATGCTGAGATATAGTTTAACTCATTTATACCAAGTTGTGATATTTTTTGAGACATCTCTTCATTATTTGAAAATGCAGACCATCCATTGTCATGGTTGTACTGCCATATTAAAACATTAGCAGATTCAAAGTAGTTGGTTTCTAGTTTTGCAGTAGTTCCTAAAAGATGCCAACCTAAAGGTAGTGACGCTATCTCGTTATCACTTTTATCAAAATATGTATAATATATAGATGATTTATCATAGGAATTGATCCAATACCCTTTTGAACTATCTGTTTGTGTTAATTGTTCATAGCCACTTTTATCTACATTATTTAGCCATTTAGTATTTTCAAATCCCCATATAGATATTTGATTTTTTATCTCCAACTCATCTATATCTAAAGTTGGAAGTGAAACCATATTCCAACCATCTTCTACATTATCGATAATTTTCATCCCTCCCTTTTCTATAGGGTTTGTATCGTTTTTACTAAAGTGTACAAGTGATGGGTATAAGGCTCCCTCTTCAAAATACTTTGGTGCATCAGATACCCATTTGGCAAATCTACTGAGTTCTATCTCTATATTTGAGTTATGGTTTTGCTCTAAAAGTAGGTCTATTATCTCAAAAAAACCATCTTTACCAGAGCTTTCTATCTTTGATAAACTATCTTTTATTATCTGTATCCCAAAATTCTCTTTTATATATTTTGCAAATACAACCATTGAATATTCGTGATAACCATTATAAAGTTCAAAGTTTTTGTAACTTTTTTCAAAAAAAGGGTTTAAGAAATTTATATAATCGTTTAGATCATCATAAACTTCATCCTCCATCAAAACAGCAGTAGCCTCTAACCACCATATATTACTAAACCATTTCTCATCATCTAGTTTTGTTTCATCAAAATATGCATATTGGATGGTGTGAAAAAATTCATGAGCGATTGTTACTTTTATCTGTATATCGTTTAATACAGGATTTAAAACAAAATATGGAGTTCCATCACTATAAGATATAGCCCAACCAGCGTAAGAAGCGTCTATAGTTTCATATATTTTTAAATCATAATTATAAGCTGATTTATTTGCTATATAGATATCTATCTTTTTATATTGACTGTTTTTAGGTTGTATAAATCCAAGTTCAACCACCTCTCTTTTCCAAGATTCTTCAGCCGCATCTAACATTTTATAAGCCAAGCTTTGTAGATTAGCATCATCTTTGTATCCCACACCGATTATAGTTTTAAAATGTTCAGAACTATAATAAACATTTTTTGAATCAGAACTTTTCGTATATGAAAAAAGGGAGATACAAAAAATGGAGATAAGAAAAACAGACCTAATCATAAAAATCCTTAAGTAAAGACAATGAAGCTAGTATAACGAATCACTACTTAATAATATATCTTGATAAAGTGTATTTAAAAGCCTTGTTTAGCTAAAATCTAAAATTATTTAATGAGGGGATTTTTAGTTAATGGGTGAAGAGAATAAAAAAAGATTAGAACAACAGCTTTGGAATATAGCAAATGAGCTTAGAGGGAAGATGGATGCTGATGAGTTTCGTGATTATATCCTTGGGTTTATATTTTACAAATACCTCTCAGAAAAAATCGAAGATTATGCAGATGAACTATTAGCAGAAGATGGGATAAAATTTACTCAGCTTGATTGTGAGAAGAACAAAGAGCATCAAGAGATGTGTGATGCCATAAAAGAGGATTCTATCGAGCAACTAGGATATTTCTTAAAACCAAATGAACTTTTTTCGGTGATGGCAAAAAAAGGGAATACACAAAGTGATAACTTCATCTTAGATGATTTGTCACAAGTGCTTAGAGATATAGAACAATCAACCATGGGGCATGAAAGTGAAGATGACTTTGAGCATCTTTTTGAAGACTTAGACCTAACATCTACCAAACTAGGAAGAACAGAAGAGGCTAAAAACAAACTTATAGCTAAAGTGCTTTATCATCTTGATAACATCAACTTTGAGTTAAAAAACCACGACAGAGATGTGTTGGGTGATGCTTATGAGTACCTCATAGGGCAGTTTGCATCAGGAGCTGGTAAAAAAGCTGGTGAGTTTTATACACCTCAAGAGGTATCAAAAATCTTAGCTCGAATAGTTACTACCAAAAAAACAAAACTCCGCTCAGTTTATGACCCAACTTGTGGTTCAGGCTCACTACTTTTGAGAGTGGCAAAAGAGGTTAAAGATGTATCTAGCTTTTATGCTCAGGAGTTAAATAGAACTACATACAACCTAGCAAGAATGAATATGATAATGCACGATGTTCATTATAGAAAGTTTGATATAAAACAAGAAGACACATTAGAGCATCCACAACACAAAGAGATGAGGTTTGAAGCTATAGTTGCAAATCCCCCTTTTAGTGCAAAATGGTCGGCAAATCCGATTCACATGAATGATGATAGATTTTCACAGTATGGCAAACTAGCCCCATCAAGCAAAGCCGACTTTGCATTTGTTCAACACATGATACACCACCTTGATGATAACGGTACTATGGCTATAGTACTTCCTCATGGAGTTTTATTTAGGGGAGCTGCTGAGGGGCATATAAGAAAATACCTCATAGAGGATAGAAACTATCTAGATGCGGTGATAGGGCTACCTGCAAACATCTTTTATGGTACCTCTATCCCCACTTGTATATTGGTGTTTAAAAAGTGTAGAGAAGATGCAGACCATGTCCTTTTTATAGATGCATCCGCTCATTTTGAAAAAGCTAAAAACCAAAATTTTTTAAGAGATGAAGATATAGATAAAATCATCACTACTTATAGAGAGAGAAAAGTAGAGAAGAGATACTCACACTTAGCATCTATGCAAGAGATAAAAGAGAACGACTACAACCTAAACATCCCCCGTTATGTAGATACCTTTGAAGAGGAAGAGGTTATAGACATAGATGCGGTGAGTAAAGAGTTAAAAGCACTTGAGAGTGAGATGAAAACTACAGATGAGAGCATCAAAAGTTTTTGTGATGAGCTTGGCATCTCTGCACCGTTTTGATATGAGTTATTAACAATGAAGTACAATTATAAATCATTAACAGTTCAAAGTTATTTAGATTCATTGTATCAAGATGGATTTAAAACTTCAACAACTTTAAGTGATGAAATGTTGGAAAAAAATATCTCAGATATTGGAATATTTAAGTTTAAAGGGTATGTTAAAGCATTTAGAGATGATGTATCAAAATACTCTATAGATGATATAGTAAAACTATACAAAGCCGATAGAGATATATCAGCAGAGTTTTTTAAACTCTCTTCAAAGATTGAGATAAAATTAAAATCACACTTGATTGATATAGTTTATAGATACATTTCAAATCCATTTTTTTATTTACTTAAAAGCAGTTATATCGAAGATTTTAAGATAGGTGATGAATCTATCTATGATTGGGAAGTACAAAATAGAAACAGTAAACAAAAAAGTGAGATTTATCTTCATTATAGGGATTATTATTTAGCAAATTATGATTTTGAGTCAAATAAAAAAGAGTACCTTGCCAAAGA
>JAFGVR010000259.1 GCA_016937915.1 Campylobacterales bacterium
CAAAATCACCAGCTAAGAGTGGTCCAAAAAGGTTTGAGAATATAATCACATTTTTATCTATATAATTTTGAGACTTACCAAGTGAATCATAATCAAGATAATCAAAAGCTACACCATCATATCTTTGTATAGTTTTCATAAGTGGTAATTTATATATATCTGTTTTATATTTTTGAAATTTTGAACTATCTTTTATACCAAAAAACTTACTTAACTCAACATCAGAAGCAGTTGTTATAAAACTCTTATATCTATCTAAAACATCTTTTCTAAATTCAAAAAGTTCTGGAAATATAAAACTATCAACCCCAATCTCACCAATTATTCCACCACTTTTTTTTGTTTCAGCTGGAGAAAAAAGTATCTTCATCTATTTTACTACCTCTTTTAATCTTTTATCATTTTTTAAGATAGCTGGATCTTTTTCACTCATAACACCATCTGGGGTGTTTAAAATAAGTTCCAACTCACAACTAAGATATTCTGAAGTGGTAAGTGGGGTTGAATTTTTATCTTCAAATATAGCCCTTTTTGCATTGCAGATAATATCTTCTAAAAGTGATTTTTGGGCATCTGTTGAACTATAAGATGATCTTAATTCATTATCTAGATATACATTTACAGTTGTAGCTATTTTTTCATTTAGAAGAGGGTATCTATCTAAAAGCAATGGTTTATCTATAGTTCTTTTGGCTTCATAAACCTCATGGATAGAATCACGCATAAGTTGCAATAAAACAGAACGAGACATCACCAAACCTCCATTAGCTTTTTTGTATTATAGCAAGTTTTTTTTCTTTATAATTGTTGATAAGTTTAATGATTATCATAACAGATATAACTTGAAAAAGTGCAGCTAATATAAAAGCATAATAGTGCAGAGTATCGATTGAGCGAGCTTGATAGGCTAGGGTAGCCATAGCTATAAGTAGTGTTAGTGGCATCGAGTGGGAAAGCCCCATAAGCACTGCATCAACTCTACCCAAATCTTTTACAAACACACCAGATGCTACTACCCTCATAACAACCATCGCTATAGCTATAATGGCAGCTTTTTGGATAAGTCCATCCATCATCAAAGCACTCAAATCAAATGTAGTACCTATGTGGATAAAAAATATAGGTATCAAAAAACCAAATCCAAAAGATGCCAACTTCTCAGGAAGCTCTTGTTTGTGTTCAAAAAATGATGGGATAAATATCCCCGCTAAAAACGCACCAAAAGCAAGTTCAAGCTCAAGGTAAAGCATAGCTCCAACTAGAAGAAAAAATATCCCCATAGAGAGTCTTATATCTTGCTCTTTGTTATCTTTGTGTGGCATAAGTACAGTTGAAACCTCAGGAAACCACCAAAACAGAAGTTGCATACTTCGAAATACAACAAACATAAAAAGTAAAAACATAAGTAGTGCAAATAAAGTCTTTAAAAGTCCAACCTCTATCCCTGAAACAAGGGCTGCTGAAGTGATAGTGAGAATCCCTATGCTAACCACTTCACCCAAAGCCCCACTTGTCATAGATAGAGTCAGCCAAGGGGTTTTACCGTACTCTTTTGATAAACTTGCAACAAGACCAACAGAGATGAGCGGTAAAAGAACTATAAATATATTTGAGAGTTCAAGATAAAGTGCTAAAACGATTGAGAATGTGTATAAAAGGAGTAGATAAAATGTTATCCTCTTCATCAAAGCAGGTGGGGTTTTTAAAATCGTTTTTAGATTTATCTCAGTTCCTGCTATAAACATAAGGTATAAAAACCCAAGCTCAGCTACTAAATCAAAAAGATGCTCCTCGTGTAAAAAACCTATATATCCAAAAATAGAACCAAAGATTATCTCAACAGGAGTTACTGGGAGTTTTAAACTTTTTGCTATAAAAGGGGATGCTATGATGATAAGTGAGATGCTTACGATAAGTAAGATATTTGGAGTCATAATCTACTCTTTAATTAACACTTTTGGCAACTTCAAGATCTAAATCTTTTAGCATCTCCAAATCTTTACTTACAACTCTTCCGTTTGTTGTGAGATAATTTCCAACCACTATGGCATTTGCACCATATTTAAATATCTCATTTTGTCTATCACCAAACATCATCTCTCTACCACCAGCTACCATTATCCTTTGAGCATCTGGGATAGTTTCTCTTGATAATCTTATAAGCTCTAGTGCCTCATCTGTTGTTAGTGTATTTGGTTTAAGCTCTAACGCTTCGTTATGATGGTAGAAGTTTATAGGGACACTTGTAGGGTTTAGTGATTTTAGAGATTCTAACATTGAGATTCTATCCTCCTTAGACTCACCAAGTCCAAAGATGCCACCACTTATGAGTACAAGTCCAGCTTTGTTTACATTTTGGCATGTCTCATATCTCTCACTCCACGGATGCGTAGTACAAATTTGCGAATAAAAAGCCTCTGAAGTTTCAAGATTGTGATTATACGCTTTTACCCCTGCCTCTTTTAGAGTTAAAAGTTGTTCAAATGTAGCTGTACCATTACATGCGATAAGCCTTAACTCTGGAACCTCTTTAGATACTACTCTAGCGGTATCACACACAAACTTTAGAGTTTTATCGTTTAACCCTTTATCGCTTGTAACTAAACAAAAACCTAAAGCTCCGTTATCTCTGGCTGCTTTTGCTTCGCTTACTATATCTTCGATAGGTTTTTGTTTGTATCTTTGTATATCTGCTTTGTACCTAACACTTTGTGAACAAAATTTACAATCCTCTTTACAAGTACCGCTGTTTATATTGCATATCGCACATAAAAATACTTTTTCACCCATTTTTTACCCTCTCGTATGAGAATTTTTTTAACTCTATAAGATCTCCAAAATAGGTCACATCAAACCTACTCTCACTCACATCCAAAATCACACACTCACTCAAAGGTTTGTTCCTAGCACAAACCTCACCTGAGTTTAAAAACAAAGTACCGTTTGTAAACTCACAAGCAAACTGATGCGTATGTCCATAAACAACCACTTCGGCATCAGCACTCATATAAAATGGCAGATGCATAAGTTTAAACTTCGTACCAGCTACTTTAAAATAATCAGGCTCTTTTACAAGATTAAACTCATGATGATACTCTACAAGCCTTGCATCATTGTTCCCATAAACGGCTACATATCTGATGCCACAATCTTTTAGAGCTTGAAGTGTCTCATAATGGCAAATATCCCCAGCGTGGATGATAAATTCAGCACCATTTGATGCAAAAAAATCAAGCGTATCTTTTGCCTCTTTTATCTTAGAGTGTGTATCTGAGAGGATCCCTATTTTCATCTTTGTAAACAACTATTTAATTTTTTACCAAATGTTTTAACAACATAATTTTTAGATTTTGCACACAAAATACAATCAACAAAATCTAAATTTTTATATTCAAACATCTCAATAGCTTCTATAATGCTGTTTTTATCATCTATAATTATATTTTTATGTTGTAAAAATTCAATCAGTGTGCTTTTTATAACATTTTTTTCAACACTATAAACTTTTAGCAGTACATAAACCACCTCTGCTAAAACTTCATTTAAAATAATGCAATCATTTTTACAAATAATATCTCTAGACAACTCGTACATCTCTCGATTATCTTTCAATAAAAATCTTAAAATATAGTTTGCATCAACTAAAATCATCTATATTTATCCAAGATATGTTCTTCCCAAGCACTACTTTCTAACTCTATTTTAGATGGATTCGCGTATCTATTTAACGCACCACCTAGACTTGCTAAATCGTCTTGTTTTATATCTAAAATCTCATCTTTTTCATCCAATGCAAACATGATAAATTCCACATCTTTATTTATATAACTTTGAGGTATATCTATAGTTATACTAGTTTGTTGTGGTCTTATAACTTCTCTTATCATCTTTTCAGCTCCTCAAATAGTTACTTATCTATCTCCTCTTTAGGAGTTCTTTTTTTACACTTGACACACTCGTAAACATCTTTGTTTCTATAAACTCTAGCTGCCAAAACACCATCACAACCATCTTCACGACATTTTATAGTAGTTGGTTCAAATTTTGATATGAACTTACATTTAGGATAGTTCTCACACCCCCAAAAAGCACCTCTTCTTGAGTTTTTAAGGCTTATCTTACAACCACACTCTGGACAAGGTGTGTCACTTGTTTTCTCTTCAACACTTATACTTTTAGTATTTTTACACTCAGGATAACCGCTACATGCTAAGAATTGACCGTTTCTTCCACTTTTTACGACCATATCTTTTCCACATTTATCACACTTATCCTCAGCGATCTCCTCTTGTTTTTCCACTTTGTTGCCATCTTCATCAACTTGTTCAGTGTATTTACATTTAGGAAATCCGCTACACGCTACAAACTGACCAAATCTTCCTGAGCGAAGAAGCAGCTCTTCACCACATTTTGGACAATTTCTACCAAGTGGTTTTGCCATTTTTAGTGAGATGATATTTTTCTTACCCTCTTCAATCTGCTTTTCAAATGGGAAATAAAAGTCACTTAAAAGTTTTTGCCAATCAGTGTTACCCTCAGCTATCTCATCGAGTTTTTCTTCCATATTTGCCGTAAAACTTACATCTACTATGTTTCCAAAATTTTTCTCTAAAATCTCAGTTACAGTAAAAGCCATATCTGTAGGGACTATCTGCTTTTTCTCGATGCTAACATAGGTACGGTTACTAAGAGTTGCGATAGTTGGAGCGTAAGTTGATGGACGCCCAATCCCCTCAGACTCTAATTTTTTGATAAGAGCTGCTTCAGAGTACCTTGATGGTAGTTCAGTGAAGTGTTGCTCAGGTTTCACACTTTGAATCTGTGCATCTTCACCCTCTTTTAAAGCTGGAAGTAGTTTATCTTTATCCTCATTGCCCGTAAGTTTATAAAAACCATCAAATACAAGTTTTCTCCCACTAGCACGGTAGATGTTCTCATCACCTTTAAAAAGGATGCTTTGTTGCTCAAACACCGCATCTTCCATCTGACAAGCCATAAATCTTTCATATATAAGGGTATAAAGTTTTATCTCATCCCCTTTAAGATACTGTGCAGCTATTTTAGGTGTGAAACTAAGCATAGTTGGGCGGATAGCTTCGTGAGCCTCTTGTGCACCTTTTGCTTTTTTTGTATAAACTTTTGGTGATTTTGGTAGATATTTTGAACCAAAACGAGATTCTATCTCATCTCTAACCGCACTTACAGCCTCTTTTGCAAGGTTTAGTGAGTCTGTTCTCATGTATGTGATAACCCCACTTGTACCATCAGGAGTGTTTACACCCTCATAAAGGCTTTGAGCTACCATCATAGTTTTTTTAGGGGTAAATCCAAGTTTGCTCGAAGCTGTTTGTTGTAGAGTTGAAGTCATAAAAGGTGGAGGAGTTTTACTTTTTCTCTCTTTTGTCTCAATAGCATCTATAACAAACTTATCATTTTTTACACTTTGAGCTATCTTGTTTGCTCTATCTTTATTTTCAATTGAGAGTTTTGAGAGTTTCTCACCATTATGCTCTATAAGGGTAGCTTCAATGTCTGTTTTAAAAAGGGTATTTATATCCCAATACTCTTGTGGAACAAACGCTTTTATCTCCCTCTCACGATCAACTATAAGTTTTAGTGCAGATGATTGAACACGACCAGCTGATAACCCTTTTTGGATCTTTGATGCCATAAGTGGTGAGAGTTTATAACCAACAACGCGGTCTAGCAAACGGCGAGCTTGTTGAGCGTTTACCATATTCATATCTATTTTTCTTGCATGTTTTAGTGCATCTGTTATAGCTGTTTTTGTTATCTCATGAAAAACGATGCGAGGTAACTCTTCTGGGTCTTTTTTGATAGCATGAGCTATGTGCCAACCTATCGCTTCCCCCTCACGGTCCTCATCGGTTGCGATATATATCTCATCACTCTTCTTTGCTAAGTCTCTTATCTCTTTAACAGTAGCAGTATTCTCTTTTGCAACTGCATACTTAGGGATAAGCTCTTTTGTCTCCTCATCTACAGTGATGCCAAAACGGCTTTTTGGTAGATCTCTGATGTGACCCTTAGACGCGATAACCTTATAACCACGCCCCAAAAAGTTTGTGATAGTCCTTGCTTTTGCTGGTGATTCGACGATAATTAGTTTCAAATAGTTTTCCCGTATGTAATAATCTTGGTTTAGAAGTGTATCAAAAAAATATTTACTTTTCTTTGATTCGCTTTATATATATCAAATAGAGAAAAATACTCTACCTTAACCTCTTAGACACATCATACCTATCCCAGTAAATATCTATCACCTCTTTAAGCTCATTTGGGGTTAGGGTAGTTTTTTGTTTTACTCCAAACCTCTCTATAAATGAGTCTGGCATCACAGTGCTTTGTTTTGTAGGGTTTGTTAGGTAGTTTATCATTGCCTCTTTTGTGTCTTTTTCACTGCTGTATTTTAGGAGGTATCTGTAAAAATACTTATCGATGCTAACAGGGAGTTTTGCGTGGCACTTTACGCAGTTTTGCTCGTATAGGTCTGCTATGAGGGTAGTGGCTAAAAGTAGTGAGAGAAAAATCGTTTTTACCATGACACCCTCACCTTTGTCCACTCTTTTAGCTTTGAGGTTATCTCTATCTCTAGGTTATACTCTTTTGCTATCACTGAGACTATGTTTAGCCCTATCCCAAACCCTCCGCTACTGGTGTTAAACCTTGCGTACCTCTCTTGCATCTTTGAGATGTTTTCCTCTGAGATCCCTATGCCGCTATCTTTTACCACTACACTATTTTTACTCACCACTATCTCGATTCTACCTTTGATTTTATTGTATTTTATAGCGTTTGAGATTAGGTTATCTAACAGTTTTGAAAATTTTGGTTTATCTATGAAAAGGGTTGGATTCTCTTTTATCTCTAAACTCATAGTTATCTTTTTAGCATCACTTAGCGATTTAAAATACTCCACCCTCTGCGATGCAACATCCCCCACTTTTATCTCCTCATCTTTTGAGATTATCTTATTTCCAAGGGTTAGATATGTCAAATCTTGATAGATGTTTGAGATGGTTTTAGCCCCTATCTCGATGCGGTTTATCTTTTTTAGAAGTTTTGCATCTAAACTCTCTTTATCTATCAGCTCTATGTTTGTAACTATGGTACTTACTGGGGTGTTTAGCTCATGGGTGGTATCTTTTATGAACCTATCTAAAAGTTCAAGTGCATCTTTCATCGGTCTTAAAAACAGATGGAGCAAAAAGTAACCAGCTACTACCACTATAGCAAACGCTATAACTCCGTAAAATAGTATATCTTTTTGCGTCCTCTCTCTCCAAAGTCCATCATCTTTTACACTCACCACCACATACTTAGCCCCAAGATAATAAGACTCAGGGATGGTCACAAGTGCTATGGTGTCGTTTTGCAAGTAAAGGATTTTATCTAGGTTTATATCTTTATTGGATGTTGAAAATATCCTCTCTTTGTAGTTGTCAAATATGGCACTCTCATAATTTTTGCTTCGTGGATAGATTTGAGTTTTATCAAAGTTTATATGCAAAGTTTTTAGGTTTTGGATAAGCTCTTTTGAGTAGTCCTCTAAAAGGGGGCGTTTTTTTTGGAGCATCAGATCTTTTTGAAACTCATAATATATAAAAGAGAGTGTCCCAACTATAACCACACTAAGGAGTGTGTAGAGGGTTAAAAATCGAAAGAGTGTCTTTTTTTCACTAAGAAGTAAATTTATATCCAAGCTTCTTGATGCTGACAATCTTTTCCTTTCCTATGATTTTACGAAGGTTTTTGATGTATGTTCTAAGTGAACTCTCACTAGCCTCCTCATCATACCCCCAAAGTGCATCGTATATCACCTCGTGGGAGACCACCTCATCTTTGTGTTTTAGAAAAAGTTTTAGAAGTGTAGCCTCTTTAGTGCTAAGCTGGATAACTTGATGCGATATATAAAGGGTGTTTGATTCTATGTCATACTCGATGTTTTCATCTATCTTTAGTTTGGAGCTGTTTTCGTGAAAAAACTCCCTCTTTAAGATGCTCTCAACCCTAAGTAAAAGCTCTTTTAGAGAAAACGGTTTTCGTATGTAGTCATCGCATCCGCTCTCATATCCAGCTTCAAGGGAGTCTATGGAATCTAGTGAAGTGATATAGATAGCTGGAGTTTTTACCCCATCAGCCCTTTTTTGTTTTAGAAGGTCAAAACCATTTAGAAGAGGGACATTTACATCAAGCAAAAACAGATCAAAGTTTTGCTCATAGATGGCATCTGATGCTTCCTCACCATCATAAGCACAAACCACCTCAAAACCTTTATCTTCTAAAAAATCAACCACCGTATCGCTAAGGGTGATGTCATCTTCTAGTAAAAGTATCTTTGCTTTCATGATGCTACTTTAGTTTATGGAGATTTTTCTCATAAGCCTCTTTTTCAGATGCACTCATCCCCTTTAACCTGCTTTGAAGCTCTTTTTTAAACTTCTCTTTATCTTGTGGATTTTTCACATACCCCATTATGGCTATTAGCTCTTGGGTACTCATCTCACTGAAATTCTCACCAGCTATGAGTGATGACGCTAAAAAAATGGTGATTAAAAATGTATATAAGATTTTCATAAAACTCCCCCTTTTTGAAATTATTTTAAATCTAATAAAGGTGGATTTTAACATAAACTAAACAAATAGAAAATTAAGATGTAAGTGAAAAGAGGTTATACCCCACCCATCTAAGGATGAGATATAAGTTTTAGAAAGATTAGTATCTATATCTGAAGTAAACTCTTAGGTCTTGAGCTTTTTCAACTGGGTCAAAACCTGCACCCATCATACTAAATAAATTATTAAGTGTTTGAGCTTCTTCCATAGAATAAGCTGCTCCACCAGCTCCAAAGAAACCATTTGAACCAGTGTAGTCGTATTTCATGTATGTATATCTAATTTGCATAGAGAATACATCACCTATAAGTGGTTGAGTCCAGTAAGCCTCATAAGCATCACCACGAGTTGCAAGTTTTGAACCAGCCATAGTGTCTTCACCATAAGTAAACGGTCTCCAGTATTTTGAACCATGGTTATACTCTAAACCAAATCTACCACCAGTTAAGTTTGGCATATTTAAACCTAACCAAATAGAACTACCTACTTCTGAATCATTACTACCCATCATAGCACCAGTATCTAAAACACCCATCATTGAATTTAAAGCAGCTTGATTAGCAGCTGGCATTGCACCAATAGCATCTTGAGCAGCAGCACTTAAAGCTACATTCATACTATTTAAATTAGCTTCAGGATGAGATTTACTCATAGCAAAAGAAGCAAAGAAAGTTGTGTCATCTAAGAAATCATTTATCTCATCACCTATACCATCAACTTTAAAAGAAATAGCAGCACCATCCATATCGCCTGTATTATCCATACCCCAAGTTTGTGATTGTATACCCATTCCAGAAGCAGTAGTAAATGCAGCTCCGTTTGCATCTGTTGTATCAATAGTCATATTACCAACCATACCAGGAACATTTAAACCTCTATACCATGTTGTTTTAACTGCATATTGACCATCATCATACGGTACAAAGATGAATCCATATAGATCTACATTATCTAAAGCATTACTATCATCAATATAATTTGGAGAAGTTGCACCCATACCACTTACTAGAGTTGAATCAGCTTCATTTGCCCATGCTTTAGCATTTGTTAGACCACGACCAAGACAAAGTTTGAACATCATACCTGGTGCTATGTCATCAAGTTTTATCCCTGCAGATGCTCCATCAAACTCCATGTTTATCACATGACCAAGTGGAGATTTTGGTGACTTATCATCTTCTCTAAGGTTTGCTATATAACCATTAGTAGATGGGCGACGACCTACACTAAATGTATATCCACGATCACCTAAAGTTGGAGTCCATAACCAGTAAGCCTCTCTTACTCTTAGTTTATCATCATTTAAAACTTCACTTGATATCCAGTCAAATGTATCAAATCCAACACCTCTTTGTGGATATCCATTAGCAGGATTAAATGCAGCTTGACCAAAAGATTTGTGATAAGCTAATTGCCCTTTAAAAACCATATCGTTTCCAGCATCATAACCCATCCCTAACCATAAACGGTTTGAGTAAAGTGCATCATTTGTAAGTTTTTGACCACTTAAAGTTTTATAACTCAAGTTATCATAAGCAGTTCTAAAATCAACATCAAATTTCAGGTTATCGTTGTTAGCAAGTTTATTAACTTCTGAAACTCTCTCAGTTATGTTTTTTTGAGCTTTTTCTGTAGTGGCTTGTTTTGTCTCTAGATCAGTTATCTGTTTAGAGTATTGTTTTTGAAGTGCATCAAGTTGAGCTTTAAGAGCATCTATTTGAGCTTGCATATCACTGTTTGCATATAGTGAAGTGCTTAAAAAAGCAGCAGCAGAAAGTGTTACTATTTTTTTCATCTAATTTCCTTTGTATTGTACTGCCCAAATTCTATCAGTTATGGAGAAAAAAAAGATTAAAAAAAAGATAAAAAGATAAAAATTTGTAATAAATGTAACAAAAAGTACACTTAGTAAACGAACAGTTAATCACCATTTATAAATCGCATAAATAGGGGTTATCTAACTCATCCCAGATGGGATAAGTTGTTTTTTTTAGTATCTATAAGTTACTGCAAATCTTAAGTTTTGAGCTGTTATATCTACATCTACAGGAGTCACCCAACCAGCACAGTTTATGTTTGGAGTATAATCATGTTGCATATAAGTATATCTTATTTGTGATGGTAGGTATTCTACACCAAAAAGGTCAAAATTCCAGTATGCTTCATAAGCATCACCACGAACAGCTATCTTAGAACCTATAGAAGTATCTTCAGCCCATGTCATTGGTGTCCAGTACTTTGAACCATGGTTGTATTCTAAACCAAATTTACCACCTTCAGTTATCATATCAGGGATAATTACACCTAACCATATAGAGTTACCGTTTTGGCTCCCACCATCAGTTGAACCAAGCAGTGAGTACCCTGCATCTGCATTGTAGTTTGTATATGCAACTGAAGCAAATGCAGTTGTTTCATCTAAAAAGTCACTTATCTCATCACCTATACCATCTACTTTAAATGAAAGTGCAAATAAATCTGCTACACCAGCAGCATTTTTCTTACCTGTAGGAAGGGTATTGTCTATTTTATAAGCAGCAGCTTGAGCAAGATTTAAACCTTTTGTATCAAATATATGAGCCCATTGGTACATAAGTTGGTATTGACCATCATTGTAAGCATCACCTAAGAAAACAAAGAAATCTACATTTTCATCTTCAGATGCATCATCTATATCAGCATAAGGGAATCTAAGAGCTGGATTGTCACCATATACACCCTCCATCTCACCAGAGTGAGCACGACCATATACAAACTTAGAGTAAGCTCCATCTATATACTCACCCCAGTCAAGTTTTAGCATAGCAGCATCAACTTCCATATTTGTGATGTGTGCTAGAGGTGAACCTGAAGTTGATTCGTTTTCTCTATAGTTAGCTAAAAAACCAGTTGATGCTGGGCGTCTTCCTATACTTATGCTATATGGTTGTTCACCCATCTCATCAGAGTAAACAAAATAACCCTCTTTGATTCTCATAACAGTATCACTAGCTTTAGATGAACCAGCCCATGATTTAAAAGGATCCTCTTCATGGTAAAGATGAGCTCCCCAAGTTGAGTAGATAGCTAGTTTACCCTTAAATATAAGACCATCCATAGGTGCAGCACCCATGTTTAGGTAAAGTCTGCTTGTCATAAGTGAGTTATTTTTAGCTACAGCACCAGTGTCGTTGTTTTTGTACTCTAGCATCTCTGCAGTATTTCTAAACTCAACATCAAACTTAATGTTATCGTTTGCATCGTGAGCTTTAACTTCAGATAAAACTTTTGATTGTTGCTCTTGGTTTTTCTCTATAGTAGCTACTTGTTTTTTCAGTGTCTCTACTTCAACACTTGGTGTTGTAGATGTTTTTTGAGCTTTTAACTCTTTAACCTCAGATGTTAACATCTCTATAGTTTTTTGTTGCTCTTCCATCTTTTGCATCATTGCAGCAAATTTAGCTTCTAAGTCGCTATTTGCAAATGCAGAAGTGGTTAAAAAAGCAACTGTAGAAAGTGCGATTATTTTTTTCAAAATATCTCCCTATGGCATAATTTTTTTGAAATTATAACTAAAGAGATGGGAGAATTACAAATAATACTTATAATAATTAAAAGTAAAAACTATAATTATAAGTAGTTCTTATTTAGTAAAAGTTGGATAGATAATCTATTGTTATACTCATTTTTACTTACAGTATAAGAGCAGTTTATCTTTCTATTTTGGGGCATCTCATATACTGTTCTAAATGCTACTATCTCAAACACACTTTCATGTTTTTGCGGTTTTATATATATCTTAGAGTGACTCTTATCTTTGCCCATCAGTTTTATATCTATAACCTCTGCATCTTTGAACATAAAAGTTGGTTTTGGATTTGCTTCACCATAAGGCTCAAAACTCTCTAGCATCTCTAAGAGTTCAAAATCTATCTCACTAGCATCAAGCACTCCAAGTACATCATGTTGTGGGATGAAATCACTCTCATCAAGTTTTGAAGCACTTTTGTTTATGGCGTCTCTAAAAGCATCTATATCTTTTGCATCAAGGCCAAGTCCTGCTGCCATCTTGTGACCGCCATATTTGGTTAAAAATGCTTCATTCTCTTTTAGGAGTTCATAGATGCTAACTTCACCCAAACTTCTAGCACTCCCTTTTGCCACACCATCTTCACAACTCAGAACTATAGCAGGGCGGGAAAACTTATCTACAAGTCTAGATGCAATTATCCCCACTACACCCTCATGCCAATTCTCATCTGCTACCACTATCACTTTTGCATCTTCATCAACTTTTTTGATAGCTTCTGCTGTAGCATCTGCTTCTATCTCTTTACGCAATTCATTTAAAGAGCTTAGTTGTTCAAAAAGTTTATAAGCTTGATGGGTATCAGATGCTGTGAAAAAATCTAGTGCTATGCTGGCATCTTCAAGTCTTCCAGCGGAGTTTAGCCTTGGAGCTATTTGAAAAGCTATATCTTCACTGCTGATGCGAGGTTTGTTTAAAAAATCTCTGATGATGATAGATGCAGGTCGCTTTGATACACTAAGCTGTTTTAATCCCTCTTTTACAAGGGTGCGGTTTATGTCTATGAGTGGCATGATGTCGGCTATGATGGCTATAGAGAGGATGTCTAAAAACTGCCTCATATCTATGTTTAGATCTAGCTCTTTTTTGATAAGTGCACAAAAAAGCCATGCGACCTCTGCACCGCAAATCTCTTTAAAAGGGTAGTTACAATTTGAGAGTTTTGGGTCTATGATGGCGTAAGCATCTGGGAGGGTGTCACCTGGTGTGTGGTGGTCTGTGATGATAAGGTCACACCCTCTGTCTTTACAGATTTTTGCAGCTTCTATCGCTGCTATGCCGTTATCTACCGTTATGATAACATCTGCATCAATGCGGTCTAAGATAGTTGGACTTACACCATAACCATCACGAAAGCGGTTTGGGATAGTAGCTTGAAGCGGGTAGGGGATCTGTTTGAAAAACTCAACCATTATGGCAGTTGAAGTGATTCCATCTACATCATAATCCCCAACTAAAGCTATCTTCTCTCCACCTCTGATAGCATCTGCTACCCTCTTAGCAGATTTGACACCATCATGTAAAAGGGCAGGATTTGGGATTTGTGAAAGTTTTTTTTCATCTCCAAATCTGCTTGAGAGGATTTGAAAAAGGGAGTGTTTTGTTAATGGTTTATGCACTTAGTTTTGACTATTCAATCTCCATACTAGCTTTTACAAATGCAAGTATAGATGGGTTTGGAGTTTGTAGTCTTGATGTAAACTCTGGGTGAAACTGCACACCCAAAAACCATGGATGATCTTTTATCTCAACAGTCTCTATAAGTCCGTTTGATTCACCAGTTACCATCATCCCTGCATCTTCAAGTTGTTTTCTATAAGCTGGATTTGCTTCATATCTGTGACGGTGACGCTCTAATATAGTTTTTGCTCCACCATAAGCAGCTCTAAGAATTGAACCCTCTTTTGTATCACATGGATACTCACCAAGGCGAAGAGTTCCACCCATTGGGCTTTTGTGAGTTCTAAATTGTGTACTTCCATCTTGATCTAAGAAATTATCTATCAGATATATCATAGGGTGAGGTGTATTTTCATCAAACTCAACTGAGTTAGCACCCTCAAGTCCAAGTACATTTCTAGCATACTCTACTAAAGTTAGTTGCATCCCAAGGCAGATGCCAAGGTATGGAACTTTGTTCTCCCTTGCGTACTTAATAGCTTGGATTTTACCCTCTACACCCCTAGCTCCAAAACCACCAGCTACTAAGATTCCATCGCAGTCTTCTAAAAGTGCTTCTGCACCTTTTTCCTCTATCTCTTCAGAGTCAACCCAGCAAATATCTACTCTAGCATCTAAGTGAGCTCCAGAGTGGATAAGTGATTCTGTTAGAGACTTGTAACTCTCTTTTAACTCAAGGTATTTACCCACAAAACCGATAGTTACTTTCCCTTTTGGTTGAACTATTTTTTTAACAAGAGAGTCCCACTCCTCCATATCTGGATTTAATTCACCAAGCTCTAAAGCTTTTGCGATAGGACTTAAGATATTTTGTCTCAAAAAGCTCATAGGTACATCGTAGATGCTAGCTGCATCGTTTGCTTCTATCACGCTATCAGTGCTTACATCACAACTCATTGCAAGTTTTTTCTTAAACGATTTTGGAAGAGCATTTTCACTTCTAGCGATTATCATCTGAGGTGTGATACCGATGCGGCGAAGTTCTTGAACTGAGTGTTGCGTTGGTTTTGATTTTAACTCACCAGCAGCTTTGATAAATGGGATAAGTGTAACATGGATAAAGTAAGTACCAGCTACTTCATCATCGTGTTTCATCTGGCGAATCGCTTCCATAAAAGGTAACCCCTCGATATCACCAACAGTTCCACCAAGTTCTACTACAAGTATCTCATGCCCCTCACCAGCTTGTTTGATGCGGTTTACTATCTCCCCTACAATGTGTGGGATAACTTGTATAGTTTGCCCTAGGTATCCACCAGCACGCTCACGCTCTATAACAGTTGAGTAAACTTGACCAGTTGTGAAGTTTGCACTCTTTAAAAAAGATGTATCTAAAAATCTCTCATAGTTACCTATATCAAGATCTGTTTCAGCTCCATCTTTGGTTACAAAAACCTCACCGTGTTCTAGTGGACTCATAGTCCCAGGGTCAACATTTATATATGGGTCTATTTTTAACATACCAACTTTTTTGCCTGAGTGTTTTAAAAGCGTACCGATGCTAGCTGCCGTAATCCCTTTTCCTAGAGAACTTAAAACCCCTCCTGTAACAAAAATGTATTTAGTCATCAACAAATCTCCATATATAAAATAAAAGGGGATTATAGTACATATCCACTTAAAATTTGTTGGTCAAATACGCTATAATCCAAAAAATTTAAACTATAAGGATAAAGATGGATAGTGCATTATTTATGATTGTTGTCGCTCTTGGTGTTTCAACTATACTAAATCTTTTACTAAAACGAATCGGTGTATCACAGATAATAGGTTATATATTTACAGGTACCGTTTTAGCTTACAGTTTTGCTTTACAAGAATCACACGGCTCAGAAACACTAGAACATATAGGTGAGTTTGGTATAGTTTTTTTGATGCTTACTATAGGTCTTGAGATATCGCTTAGTAAGATGAATAATATGAAAAATGATATTTTTGGAAATGGTTTTATGCAAGCTACATTTACCGCTATTGCTATATTATCTATATCTTTTTTCATGTTTGAGCTAGATTTTAAAACATCTCTTATTATAGGTACAGCTTTTGCATTGTCATCAACTGCAGTAGTGCTTAGCTATCTTAAATCTTCAAAAGAGATATATGCACCTTATGGACAAAGAGCTACTGGGATACTTATATTTCAAGATATCGCAGTTATCCCACTTTTAATCCTTTTGGGATTTTTAACAACTGAGGGGAATGAATCTGTTTGGGTTATCTTAAGTGATACTTTTATAAGTGCTGTTTTGGTTATCTCTATCTTGTTTGTTATAGGTAGAAAAGTTGTTTCATGGTTACTTCATTTTTCAGCATCTTCAGAGGTTGATGAGCTTTTTATGGGTTCAGTTTTATTTATAGTTATCAGTGCATCACTGCTTGCATCATTTTTTGGTTTTACATATTCACTTGGAGCTTTTGTAGCTGGTATGCTTATAGCTGAAACAAAATATCACCATAAAGTTGAATATGATATAGCACCTTTTAAAGATATATTGCTTGGTACATTTTTTATAGTAGTTGGAATGAAAATAGATTTGATCTATTTTGTAAACCATATTGGGATGATTGTAGCTCTTTTTGCATCTGTTTTAGTTCTAAAAACTGTAATAACTTTTATAGCTCTAAAAATATCTAAAAATGATAATTCAACAGCTCTAAAAACTGCTTTATCTATCTCTCAAATAGGTGAGTTTTCATTTGTGATATTTGCAGTTGCAAGTATGGGTGGTCTTTTAGATAAAGAGCTTGAGGCATTTTTACTATTAACTATTATATTGTCCATGATGGTTACACCATTTTTTATCTCACATATAAACTCTTTTGTTGATAAATTTATAGAAGATAAAAAAAGTACCCTTTTAGATAAAAAAGATTTTAAATCTCGTCAAGGGCATATCATAGTTTGTGGATATAGTGATATAGGGGTATCAGTTTCTGAGCATTTAGATGAGATGAAAGCTCCTTATGTAGTGATAGATAATAACCCTAAAAATGTAAGAGAAGCACAAAGAAAAGGGATAGAAGTTTACTTAGGCGATATGTCAAAACTATCTATGATAGAGGCCCTTAATGCCGAGAAAGCTGCATCTATAATTGTAACTTTGGATAATATAGATAAGAAAAAAGCTGTTTGTGAAACAGTTAGAAAATATACAAAAGATATCCATTTAGTGGCTAAAATCGTATCTCAAGAGGAGAGGGAAAAACTAAAAGGGATAGATATCGATGTTATAGTTGATGGAAAATATGAAGTTGGACGAATACTAGCTGATAAAATGATGGTTTGTCAGATGAGAATTTAAATGGTTTTATTTTTCCATTTGGATATACATTATTTATCCAAATGGAAAATTAACTATTTTATAACTCTATCCCCGTAGCGTTATCTATCCTCTTTAGCGTCTCATCTTTACCGATAACCGCCATAACTACATCAAGTCCAGGGCCACCCATCTTACCTAAAAGGGCAATGCGAAGTGGTTGACCGATTTTTCCAAAACCTATCTCCATCTCGTTTATCACCTCTTCCATAACATGGTGATAATCACTTGGAAGATGCAACTCATCTTTTAGAGTAAGTTTTTCTCTAAAGTTTTCCAAAATTGTTTTTGTATCATCTTTGTAAGCTTTTTTGTAAGCTTTTTCATCATAAGATGTTGGAGTCTCTAAGATCTCTTGTATCATAGGTACCATATCTTTTAGAGTTTTAGCTCTCTCTTTTATAGCATCTAAAAGTATCTCTTTTTTATCGTGTGATGACAAAACTAACCCATAAGACTCTAAAAGCTCAGCAAGTTTATCATTTGGTGTATTTTTTATATAGTGACCATTTAACCAATCAAGTTTTTCAGTGTTGTATATAGATGCTGACTTGTTTATATCTTTTGGATTGAAAAGCTCTCTCATCTCATCCATGCTAAATATCTCTTGATCCCCATGACTCCACCCTAAACGAACTAAAAAGTTTAGAAGTGCCTCAGGTGTGTAACCCATCTCTTTGTAAGCCATAACATCTGTAGCACCATCTCTTTTTGATAGTTTTTTACCCTCAGAGTTGTGGATCATCGGTACATGGTAAAAACTTGGGATCTCAAACCCAAGAGCTTCATAAACTACTATCTGCTTAGGTGTGTTAGATAAATGGTCATCCCCACGGATAACTTGATTTATCCCCATAAGTGCATCATCAATCGCTACAACAAAGTTGTAAGTTGGACTTCCATCAGCACGAGCGATGATAAAATCATCTAAAATATCTTCAGCTTTGAAAACTATATCACCCTTTACACCATCACGAACAACTATCTCACCACTTTGTGGAGCTTTGATGCGGATAACTGGACTAACACCCTCTGGAGCAGTTCCTGTAAAATCGCGGTATCTTCCATCATACATAGCTCTTTGTTTGTTAGCCATCTGAGTCTCTCTAAGGGTTTCTAGCTCCTCTTTACTCATATAACACTTATAAGCCTTACCCTCATCAAGAAGTTGTTTGATGTACTTTGCGTATATATCATCGCGTTTGCTTTGATACTCTATCTCACCATCATGCTCAAGCCCAAGCCAAGCAAATGCATCTAATATAGCCTGAGCAGCTTCCTCTGAATTTCTAGCTTTATCAGTATCTTCGATGCGAAGAAAAAATTTACCACCGTTTTTTCTAGCCCAAAGATAAGAGAAAAGAGCAGTTCTAAGTCCACCGATATGAAGATACCCTGTCGGAGATGGGGCAAAACGAGTTACAACCATATACACACCTTGTTAAAAAATTAGTGTAATTTTAGAGAAATGTTTGTTAAAGGTGGGTAAAATGGCATCTTATTTTAAAACAGGTGTTAATGCGATGGGTAAGATATTTTTGATTTTAGTTTTTGTTGCTTCTTTATATGGGGAGATAATTGGTGGGGTGAGTGCTGTTGTAAAAGGTGAAGCTATCACTATGGCTGATGTTAAGAGAGAGATGAAGCTGTCAAAATCTGATTCTGCTCAAGCTGTAAATAATCTAATCCGTAAAAAACTAGAAGAGATAGAGATAAAAGAGAAAAGGATAACTGCCGATTCTAGCGAAGTTTATGAAGAGATAAAAAAATCTGCTGCTAGAAACAACATGGATGTAAATCAGTTTTACGAAGCGGTTAGAAACTCAAGCGGACTTAGTTCAGATGAGCTAAAAGAGAGCATAAAACACAGAATCCTTAGCCAAAAACTTCACGCTTCTATCGCTTACTCTCATGTATCTCAACCAACTGATGATGAGATAAACGAGTACTTTGAGCTTCACAAAAAAGAGTTTAACCATCCAAACGCTTTTGATGTTGTGATATACCAAGCAAACGATGCTAACAGACTAAAAAAGAAGGTAAACAACCCTATGTTTTACGCACCAGACATCGCTACAAACGAGCAAACTCTCCCTTATGATAGGATAACTCCAGAGTTAGCAAATATATTAAACCAAACAGAAGTTGGGACATTTTCTCAGATAATGGCTAACGAGCAAGGTGGATATATGACTTTTTATCTAAAAGGTGTACAAGGTGAGGGGAGTGCATCTGTAGATATGGTAAAAAATGAGATAATCAACAAATTGATGGATAACAAAAGAGAGCAGGTTTTGTCTGATTATTTTGCAAAACTACAACAAAACGCTGACATAAAAATCATAAGACTACCTTAATGCTAAGTGACAAAAACTTCATAAACATAGCTACCGAGATAGCATCTGCTTCTAAGTGTGTATCTAAACAAGTGGGTGCGGTTATCGTAAAAGATGGTCGCATCCTAAGCACTGGCTACAACGGAACTCCAGCTGGTTACACCAACTGCTCCGAGCACTGGAGAGGCGAATACACAAAAGATCATCACGATTGGTCAAAAACTTATGAGATACACGCTGAGATGAACGCAATCATCTGGGCTGCTAGAAAAGGGATAAGCATCGAGGGAGCTACCATCTATGTAACCCTTGAGCCTTGCAGTGAGTGTAGCAAAAACCTCATAGCAAGTGGCATCAAAAGGATAGTTTATGCAAAAGAGTATGAACACACCCACTCAGAAACTATCTCAAAATTTATAAAAGATAACGGTGTGGTTATAGAGAAGTTGGAAAATAACTAACTTCCCCTACACCGAACTCCTCAAAGACAAAAAACTCCCCACTATCACAAAAACAACCCCTATCACTTTTTCAGTAGTTATCACCCTTGGTGTGAGGTTTAACGCCCCTATGTGGTCATAAAACAAAGATGCACTCAAAAATGCGATGATAAAAAGGAAAGATGTAGCCAAAGCTCCTATGGATGGGAACGAGATAGCAAATACTAGGATGATGAAAAATCCACACGCACCACCTACCAAGAGAGATGCATCTAACTTTTCAACAGACAACTTAATCCCATTTTTTGAGGTGATGATGTAAAAGATTATCACAAGTGATAGCACCACTAAAGAGTTGGCAAGCAGTACTGTTTTTAAGTCAAGCTTATCTTTCCAGTAGCCGTTAAAAAGCCCCTGAGTACTAGATGCCACCCCAGCTAAAAGTGTCAAAAATGCTATAAATAACTTAACCAAAATATCTCCTCAAATTCTCATCTGTGTTTGCATTAAAATGGATACTCTCATCATCAACCTCTAGATGCACACACTCTTTACAACTCTCTACCCAATAATCAAGTCGCATCATATATGAACTTAAAAGCTCATCTCTCATAGATGCATCTATCTTGATAGGGGGTGCTTTTTTACCACCATGTGATGCAGTAGCTACCAAAGAGGGTGAGTTTAAAAGTGTCTCAAAAACACCTTTTTTTGGCATCGGTCTATCTATGTGGCAAAATAGTAAAACCTCATCATCAAGGTTTAAAAATGCAGATTTTACAGATGAGAACATCCCATCTTTGTAATTTTTGTTATGAATTATCTTCACATCTTTTCTTATCACACCCTTTATCTTCTCAAACTCGCATCCAAGCACCACTACACACTCATAGCCATAAGAGAGAACTTTATCTATCTGCTTATTTATCAGATACTCCCCATCCACCTCATAAAGCTGTTTCATCCCACTAGTTCTGCTTGACTCACCAGCTGCTAGTAAAACCACCCTCACTTTTCAAACCCTTTTAGTGCATCTTTTATCATATTAAAAAGCACCTTTTGTCTATACTCTTTGGTTGAGCGAAATGAGCTTGATGGTGATGTGTCTTTTGATATGGCATCTTTTATCTCTTCATCGCTAAATTTAGAGGAGTTTAAAAGCTCTTCAAGATGGAAAAACCTTAATGGATACGGATTTAAAGATGCTCCGCTATAATGCACCCCTAAAATCGAACCAGTAAAATCAGTTTTCTTATTTCTAAGATGTTAAAATTGAAATAGAAAAATAGGGATAAAA
>JAFGVR010000260.1 GCA_016937915.1 Campylobacterales bacterium
AACAACAAAAGATGTCAAGGTAGCTCAGCTGGTTAGAGCGCTGGTCTCATAAGCCGGAGGTCGAGAGTTCAAGTCTCTCTCTTGACACCATCTTTTTTATCATTCCGGATTAGCTCAGCGGTAGAGTAGGTGACTGTTAATCACTTGGCCACTGGTTCGAATCCAGTATCCGGAGCCACTTTAAACTTAAACCCCGTAAACTAGATTTTTTTTAAATATCATTTTTTGTGTTAAACATATTTCAAACGATTAGATATGTTGTATTACAAATTAAACTCGTAATTTTAGATTTTAGAAGTAATTTTGTGTAGATTATGCACTTAGTTTTTCATTTACTGCTAGATTAAGTGCCAAATCACTATCTCCAAACATATTTGACAGCCAAAGTATATCTTCACCATTTTCCAATATCTTTCTCCATCTTCCCAGATATTATATTTAAGAAGCATAACTGTTCGCTAATATTAAATTTTCTAAGAATATTACAATATGAATAATCTTGTCAATCTATATTTTTGAGTATTTTAATATCTTCTTGGACTAAATATATCAAATCATTTGTAAATCTTATATCAGCAACATTCTTTTCATAGTCACCATCTGCCCATCTTGCAAATATCACTTTATATTCATGGATATGACTAATCAAAATATCTAATCGATTATTCAATTTATCATTTTCTAATGCTAAATGACGCTTTTTCGAAGTGGCGAGTAAAAATTGATGAAATAATAGCAACAAATATAGGATGCTGAAAATACCCCTTTACCACTCCCTAATCTCATTATAGACACTATCCCTCTCAACTGGTCTAAAACCGCTGTTTTTTATCAGTGCTACAAACTCTTCAAGCTCTACTCCATTTGCACTTTTAGCACCAGCTGCTGAGTTTATAGACTCTTTTTCTATCGTTCCATCCAAATCATTAGCACCAAACTCTTGAGCTACAAGAGCTAAGTTTACAGTTGAAGTTACCCAGTATGCTTTTAGGTTTGCTACATTGTCAAGCACTACTCTACTTATCGCCATAGTTTTTAAAATCTCATTTGCAGTTATCGGCTCTTTTACGTTTAGGTAGTTGTTTTGAGTTTGATACACAAGTGGGATAAAAGCGTTAAATCCACCAGTTTTATCTTGAAGCTCACGGATACGCATCATGTGATCTATGCGATGCTCACGAGATTCTACATGACCAAAAAGCATAGTTACATTACTCATCTTGCCTCTTTGATGCCACTTTTCATGTATCTCTAACCATTGTTGTGATGTTACTTTCCCCTTACAGATATAATCCCTTACTTTCTCATCAAATATCTCAGCACCACCACCAGGCATAGAGTCAACCCCATATTCAACCATAAGGTCTAAAATCTCATCATAGCTTTTGTTGTAATGACGAGAGAGAAAATCAACCTCTGCAGCTGTTAATGCTTTTACATGTATATGAGGGTATGCATCTTTGATTTTTCTAAAGATGCTAAGGTACCAATCAAGCCCAGTATCAGGGTTATGAGCTGAAACTATATGCACCTCTTTTGCCCCACGCTTGTCTATATCTGCAACTATCTGCATTATCTCTTCATGACTCATAGTGTAAGGGTTTGGGTTTTTTCTGTTTGCAGAGTATGCACAAAACTTACAAACATCTGCACAGATGTTTGTTGGGTTTATATGGCGGTTGATGTTGAAGTATGTCTTATCTCCATGAAGCTCTTTTCTTTTTGCATCTGCTAACTCACCAAGTTGTAGTAAATCCATATCATAAAGCTTTAAAGCCTCATCAAAATCTATTCTATTTTTCATCTAAAAACTCTTTCGTACTCATTATTTTCACACCACAATCATAAAATTTTTTATCGTTTGTTATCAACACATCGCATCTATTATTTTTAGCACATAAACACTGCAAGACATCTTCTAAGTCTAGATTTTTTTCTAGTGATAGGTTTATGGCATCTTCAATTACTATAGTTCCAAAATCACATATATCCCATTTTTTTTGGATAGAACTTAAAAATTTTAAAGTTTTACTTTTATTTGGACTAAGGTAAAAAATAGTAGTGACCATATCTTCACTAATCATTATGTTGCTCTCTTGATGAAGCAATTTATACATAAGTTCATTTGCCAAACCACTAAATGGTCTTGTAGTATCTAAAAAGTCTAAAACTATATTTACATCTAAAAATATATTATTGTTCATATTTTTTAGCTCTATTTGAGTAAGACTTTTCTCTAATCTTTTCATTTGTAGTCAAATCAGTAAACTCACCATCAAATGAACCAGCAAACTGCATTATCTCATCTAGATCTTTTTGCTTTTCATCAGATATTTTTTTCTCTAAAAGCTCTTTAAACTCTTTTGCGTATTTTGGGGATATAAATAACCCCTTATACTCATGAGTTTTCTTATCTTCTATCTCAACATAATCATAATTTTCTAAAAGTTTGCTATTTCTAACCAACTCTCTCATCCCAATAACTGCTGTCATGATAAAACCTTTATTGTTGTCTTTTGAAGATTATACAACTTTATATATTTATTGTCAAAGCCCTGGTGCTTTCCACATCGAAGTTGTTATGCCACTATCTACAAGCTTTAACTGTGCACTATACGCATCTCTCCATCTGTTTTTTATATCTTGATAAAGTTCATGGTTTTGCATATCAGGCTCATACACCTTATCCCAAACTACTAGTTGTTTTGAAGCATCTACTAGTGAGCTGTAAACTCCAGCACCCACCCCTGCACTCATAGCAGCTCCAAGTGCTGTAGCTTCTGTCACTTTAGGGATTTTTACTTTTTTACCCAACACATCAGCAACTATTTGTGACCACAAAGCACCCTTTGATGCACCACCAGCAAATACTACCTCATCAAACTTTACACCACTAAATTTTTGTATATTTTCTAAATTTATTGCACTTACAATTGCAGCATTTTCTTGTAAACTTCTAAACATAGAAGCTTTATTACAAACACTAGCGTCTATGCTAAGGTTTAAAAAACTAGGAGATGCATGGTACCATTTACCATACTTCATAGCATCTGAGAAAATAGGGATGATGCCATTTGAACCTACAGGGATTTTTGAAGCTTTTTTTTCCATCACCTCATAAACATCTATCCCCATATCAGCGGCTTCTAATTTTTCCAAATCACAAAAAGCATCTCTAAACCATCTCATAACAAGTCCACTAAAAAAAGTGATCCCCTCGGCTTGACTTAGACCACTTACAACATGTGGATTTACTCTGATGCCCATATCTTTAGGTGGTTTTGTAGATGATGGGATATTTACCACTTGTTGCCAAAAGCTACCACCAAGTATGGCTACTTGATTCTCCTCTACCACACCTAGCCCTGCACATCCAAGTTGAACATCTCCACCACCAGTTACAACTTTTGTTTTTTGAGATAGATTTGTTTGATTAGATGCTTCATCAGTAACACTTCCGATGATAGTCCCAACCTCATAACAAGGGGTAAATATACCGCTTTTTATACCAACTTTTTCTGCCATGCTTGGCATCCAGTCACGACTCTCTAGCGAGAAGATGCCAGTTGTTCCACCATTACTTGGGTCAGTGGCACACACACCTGATAGTTTTGCTAAAACCCAATCCCCTATCATAGAAATAGATGCGACCCTCTCATAAACCTCTGGACGGTTATTTTTAAGCCATAAGATGCGAGGAAGTGCACCTAGAGCAAAAGTTTGTCCTGAGAGTTGATAAAACTCCTCTTCGATGCCACTAAAATTCTCTTTTAGATACTTAACCTCATCACAAGCCCTAGCATCCACATTTGCAACACCCCAAAGCTCATCTCCATTCTCATCATAAAGAACTATCCCCTCACGCATAGATGTAGCACTAAGAGCTAAAATTTCATTTACATCAATACCAGCTTTTGCTATTGAATCTTTTATAACTTCACAAGTAAGAGTCCAGTTTTTCTCAAAATCAAAACTCATAGAGTTAGCCACACCCTCCTCTTCTAAGTGTGTCCACTCTTTTTGAGCTACGCTTATTTGATTGCCTTTAGTGTCAAATATAACAGACCTTATACTACCAGTTCCTGCATCTATCGCCATTAAGTATTTCATGATTTACTTCTTTAACTTATTTTGTTCAAGTTCCCAGTATTCCATGTCAAAACTATCTTTCTCTGAGATGCTTTGATATCCGCCTAGTTTATCAGCTCTTAAAACTGCCATCATTGTGTGTGAGATTATATCGTTTATAACATCAGCCTCTTTTTGAGTCTTGCCAAAACTCACAACTCCAAAATCTTTTATAACTGCGTATTTTGGATTTGCATCTAGCATAATCTCATCAGTTGCGTAAGTTTTAAAGTATTTTTCATAATCTTGTTTAAACTTCTCTAACGAATCTACTACATTTGAATCTTCTAAAACCAAAGGGATTCTTTTTGTTCTAATAATATGTTCAGGTGTCAAAACCCCACGAGTGACTGCATCTCTTAGATTTGGTTGTGATGCATAAGTGAGTGCTAAAGGAGTTTGATTTATATTCATAAATTCACTGATATTTAAACTTTTCACATCAAACTCTTTTGGCTTGGCATCTACAAACTCTATAGATGCATTTTCATCTAAAAACTTCTCAGCTTTTGTTACTGCATCTATCATCTTTGTATATGATTTTTTAGCATCATCATCAAATGTAAAGATGCCGTGGTTATGTAGGATTATCCCATCGATGCTATCCCAATCCAACCCCTCTGTCATCTTTGCTATAGTCTGAGCGAGTATAAATCCTGGCATCACATAAGGTACTATCAAAAAGTTTGGATAGATCTCTTTTATATTTGCTATCCCCATAGTAGAATTTGAGATAGTTACAACCGCATCTGCGTGGGTATGATCAACAAACTTATAAGGGATAAGTGCGTGCAAAATTGCCTCAACTGATGGATTTGGAGCAGATTTGTCTATCATGGCAGCTTTTTGACCACTTACCATATCAGTATCACTTAAAGACTCTAGTTTAGCCATCTCTAAAAGTGTACTCATCTTTACAGGTGCAAAACCCTCAGCTTTTATCGAAACCAAATCCCAACCAGAACCTTTTACAAGTAAAATATCTTCACCATCTATAATGGTTTTTACAGAGGTATTTCCCCCACCATGAAGTACTAACTCATCACTTTGACCTAATAGGTTTGATGTATATACTCTTAGGTCTAAATCTGTTGTAAATTTTTTTGCTTGTTCGTCGTTGTATAGGTTTTGCATCTGTTTTATTCCTCAAATAAGTTTTTTAGTTTTTGTTTTAGTTCGTCAAAGTTTGTATCTTTAAAATCAAATTTTGGATATGGATATAAATCTCTATATAAATTTGCAATTGGTTTTTTATTTGGTTTAAGTTTTTCAACTTCCAAACACTTTACTAGATCATCAAAATTAGTATAACACTCTTTATCTTTTATAGTTTCTACTAAAAAATAATCTAAATTTTTATCAAATATATGACATTCTGATGGTATATCCCAATCTAACTCTTCAATTAAACTATCGTAACATTTTTGACTATTTTGCTTTCCGTTACATTGATTGTCATCTTCTACAAAATCACAATCAAATACAAATAAAACCTTTTGAATAGCACCATTTTCTATTTTTATACCATTTCTTCGATACTTTTCATTGGTGGCATCTAAAAGTTTCTTTTTACTTCCCATAACTTCTATGTAATTTTGAAAATTAACTGGTTCTTCTAAAGTGATCTCATTGGAGTTTTTTAAATGATTTAAGAGTGATACTAAAAAGTTTTTATCATCATTTCCCTCAACAAAAATCATTACCAGCCTCTAACTTCATGATTTTGTTCTATCTCATCTATAAACCATTCATAAGGGAAAGTCATCGCTTTAAGTTCGTTGTTCTTATCTTTACCTAACTCTATAAAACTTATATCTTCATCTTCAAGTTTTTTAGCAACTCTAGCGTAAGATTCTATACACTCTTTTGAATGGGTTGTTGCGAATACTCGAACATTTTGTTCTTTTGATATTGTTAAGATTATTTCCCAAAGTCTATCAAGTTGCGTATAATGAATACCGTTATCTATTTCATCTATAAATAAATAACCATCTTCACAAGCATAAAGTGCACAAATAATAGATATATAATGTTTTAAACCATCTCCAGAATCACCTAAATCATAATATCCATCCCTATCAATAATTTTACATGCTGGCGTATCTCCACCTATTATTTTAAAATTAACTATATTACTATCAAATTC
>JAFGVR010000261.1 GCA_016937915.1 Campylobacterales bacterium
ATGGTTTATGGATTTACAATATTAAAGAGCAAGATATCGTTGTATATGATAATGATAAATCTACAGATTTGACAAATATTTTAAGTGGCTGGAATTTTTTAGGTTCTGCTGATACACATTATGTTGAGGATATATCTTGTAAAAATAGTGACTCTATAGCAATATGGAAATTTAGTGTTGATGGTTGGCAATTGTATGCACCAAAAATGAAACATACTTTCCCAACTTTCAATGAGGTTAATGCAAATGACGGTTTTTGGGTTTACTGTAAGTAGTTTGAAAACTAAAAAATTAAAAGTTTTCGTTGTAGCTATTTTTATATTTGGTGTAGTTCACTATATCTTAAATAAAGATGTTGTTGCAACCGTGGAAGACATTAAAATCTTAAAAGCTGAATTTGAAAAAGAGATGAGTTACTATAGAATAAGTGATTATACAAATTTTGAGAATAAGAAAAAACTTCTTGATGAAATGATAGATAGGAAACTTATTTTGAGTAAGGCTTATGATCTTGAATTGGATAAAAATCCAGATATACAAAGAGCTTTTGAAAATATACTTATAGGTGAGATAAAAAAGCGTTATATAGAGGATGAGATTGCTAAAATTTCTATAGAAAAAAAAGATATAGAAGAGTATTATCAAAATCATAAAGAGGATTTTGCAACAGAACAAAAAAAAGAGTTTGCTATATTATTTTATAAAAAGCATAAGATTAAAGATAAGATAAGAGAAGATATGATTCATTCACAATTAGGTGAGATTATAAATTTATATAAAGTAAACTCTTTGCCAGAACCAAAAGAGGGTTTTGGCAAATATTCAATCGATTATTCTGAGCATCAAGCAAGTAGATATAGAGGTGGAATAATTGGAAAATTTAGTGTTAAAGATTTTAATTTTTGGAATCCAGAACTTCTTAAAATTGGATTTGAACTAAAAAAAATTGGTGATATAACTGATATAATCGAAACAGATGATGGTTATTATATTATCCATTTGACAAATATTGAGCCTAAAAAGTATAAAACATTTGATCAAAGTACTTCACTCATATATCATAAGTTGGTTTTAGATAAACAAGAAGAGATAAGAGATAAGTTTAAAAAGCTTCTTTTAGATGAATTTTCTATTGATATCAATGAGGGAAGATTAAAAGATACAAAGATAGTTAAACATATTGAAAATAGTCAAGACAAAAAGATTCCACAGCTCTATTAGTATCAATAGTTTTTGATAGTTTGGGAAAATATTTTAAACAATTTTCCCACAAATTATTTGATATAATCCACGCATGGATAAATTAATAGAATACTTCATTAAAAATAAACGCTTGAACTACGTGCTTTTGCTGTTTTTACTTGTTATGGGTATAAACGCTTACAATAACATCCCAAAAGAGATGTTCCCTGATGTTGAACTAAATAAGATAAGTGTCAAAGGGAGCTATAGCGGTACTAGTGCTACTGTGATGGATAAGATGGCGGTTCGTGATATCGAAGATGCTATCAGTAATATAAGTGGAATAGACAAAACTGAAACCACCATCAAACCAGGTTCATTTTCTATAGTTCTTACTTTAAATGAAAATGCCAACAAGATAATAACTCTTAGCAAAGTCCAAGATGCCATAGCTGCTTCAAAACAGTATCTCCCTCAAGACATGAATGAGCCAACTGCATTTATAGTTGACAAAAGCAAATCTCTCATAAAACTTTCACTCTCATCTGATGAACTGAGTATTGGTGAGTTAAATGTTATAGCTAAAGATATAAAAACAAAACTATCAAGAGTTCACCATATAAGTGAGATAGGGATTCGTGGGGATTCTGATGAGGAGATAGCTATAAGTATAAACTCTCAAGCTGTTATGGCTTATGGGCTAAAACATGAGAGTGTTTTAAGTGCCATCTCAAACCTATCATATATCTACCCTATAGGTGATATAGAGGAGAGGGGGAGTTTTGTATATATCTCTACTGCAAACGATAAAGCAGATGTAGAGGAGTGGAGGGACTCAACTCTAAAAGTTGATGGTAAATATATCAGACTTGGTGACATTGCTGATGTAGCTATAGAGTACCCTCAAGCTACAACTTTAGCATCATTTAATGGAAAACAAACCCTAACTTTAGTTATCTCAAAAAGCCCAGAGGGGGACTCTATAAAACTTTCAAAAGAGCTTAAAGAGAGGGTTGAGAAGTTAAAACAAAACTACAAAGAGATAACATTTTCATTTTATGAAGATACATCAAAGCCAGTTGAGAAAAGACTTGATACTGTTGTATCAAACCTTATGTTTGGGCTTATACTTGTATTTATCTCTATGTATATCCTCATAAATCTTCGCATCGCATTTATAGTAGCGATTGGTATCCCGTTTTCATTTATCATAGGGTTGTTATTTATCTACTATATGGGTTATTCCATAAACATAGTCTCTTTGTTGGGTGCATTAATAGTTATTGGGGTAGTTGTTGATGATGCCATAGTTGTTAGTGAAAATATCCAACGCCATATCGATGAGGGGATGGATAGGTTTGAAGCATCTATAGCTGGTGTTAAGGAGATGATGCTCCCAGTAACTCTAGCTACACTCTCAACTGCTGCAGCATTTTTACCTATGTTTATGATGGGTGGCGAGATAGCTTTGTTTTTGATACTTATCCCAATTACAGTTATCATGATACTTTTAGGCTCACTTTTGGAGAGTTTTTTATTTTTACCTCTTCATGCTGATGAGATGCTAAAAAAGAGTCACGATTTTGTAAACTGGAAACCTTTGCAAGACAGATATGAGAAGATTTTAACATTTTTTATAAAGTATAAAAAAACTTCACTTATCTTGTTTTTGATTTTGATACCGCTTTTAACTGTTGTAACTGCAAAATCTATGAAGTTTCAGTTTTTTCCAAACTTTGATGGAAGTAACCTTTACATATCGGCAAAACTTGATATAAATACCCCAATAGAAGATACTTACAAGATAGCTAAAGAGATGGAGTTAGAGATAATGAAACACTCAGAGGAGTTTTCTATAAAGTCTGTTTCATCAACTAGCGGATACAGAAGAAGTTTATCTGGTGAGGTTCAAACAAATAATGCTGTATTTTTTATAACTTTAGAACTTTATGACAGGGCTGAGACAAATTGGATAAATAAATATGTAAACCCAGTTTTAAACTTTAGTTTTAATTTCAATGACCCAGAGAGCATCAGAGAGAAAAGAACATTTGAACTATCCCCTAAATTAAAAGAGATTATCAAACCTTTTGAAGCAAAATACAATATGCTCGAACTTGGTGTGATGGAGGATAAGCCAGGGCTTATAAGAAGTGATATACAGATAAACCTCTCAGGTAGTGATGACAAATTTTTAGTAGATGCACTTTTAAAGTTAAAAGATGAGATAGCCGAACTAAAAGGTGTTAAGAATGTTAGTGATAATGTTAGATATGGGAAGATGGAGTACAAGATAAAGATAAACGAATATGGTGAATCTTTAGGGCTTAGTGAAGCTGGAGTTGCTAGAGTTTTGAGTACATATTTTGCAGAGAAGAGACAATCAAGCACATTTAATGACAAAGGTGTAATGGAGATAAAAACAAAAGATAGCCAAAAAGATAAGGTTGATACACTTCTAAATTTCGAGATCGCTTTAGGTGATGGGAGATATGTAAAACTTACAGATGTAGCTACAATCGAGCAGATAAGAGACTATGAGAAGATAGAGAAACTAAATGGAGTTATCATAAAAACTCTATTTGCAAATGTTGATAAAAGGGTAGTTACACCAACTGAGATACTTGAAGCTGTTGAACCAACTTTAAAGGAGCTTATAAAAAATGGTGTTGATGTTGATCTTTTGGGTGAAAATGAGAAGAAACAACAACTTCAGTCAGATATGAAAAAAGCGGTAGTTTTAGCTCTGTTTTTGATTTTTTTAACGATGCTTCTAATTTTTTCAAAAATCAAATATGCCCTTATGGTTATGAGTGTTATCCCACTTTCCATACTTGGTGCTTTAATCGGTCACAAACTTCTTGGTATGAACCTCTCTATGCCATCTATTATCGGGATATTAGGACTTGCTGGGGTTGTTATAAACGATGGTATCATTATGCTTGATTTTTTACACGGTACCCATAAAAGTGAGGAGTTCTTTAAAAGAGCTAAACTTAGACTTCGCCCTATCCTTATAACATCAATCACTACATTTTTAGGGTTATTTACTTTGATGTTTTATGCAACAGGTCAAGCAGTGATACTTCAACCTATCGCTATTAGTCTTGGTTTTGGGCTTGTGTGGGGGACATTTTTGAACCTTCTTTATCTACCAACTCTTTATGCGTTGGTGAATGGGATTACACCTATTTCGAAAAAGTGATGTGCAAAAATTAATTAGTTTATATTGTGTTACTAATTTGTGGATATAATGAGATAAAAAAAGAGGTAAAGAAAAATGAAAATAGCTATCCCTGTAAAAGATGAATCATTAACTTTTTTTGGCAATGCTGGACATACTCCAAAATTTGCAGTATTTAATGTAAATGGAGCTGGTATGTTTCGCTCATTTACTCTAGATGAGATAAAAGATAACCCTAGAACAGATCTTGACCATGATCACGATGATGAACATCATGAGTGTTCACACGGACATGATGATGAGGAACATATAGCTCAGCATAACAAGATGGGTGTAGTTTTGGATGAGTGTGACTACATAGTGGTTAGTCGTGCTTGTAAAAATACAGCAAACACTATGAAAGCTCACAATGTAAAGATAGTAAAATATAACGGTACATCTAAAAATGCAAACGATATTTTAAGAGAGATTGCTGCTCAGTTTATATAAACTATTTGCGTTATATGAGTTTTAAAAGAGCTATAAAATATGCACCCTTGCATCTTTTACGGCTATTTCACCACAAAGTTCAGCTTCAAAAACTCTGTTTGGAAATCTTTTTAATGCCTCTTCATAAGTTGGATTTGTTTTGCAAAAATCTAAAAAATCATCTTTTTGTAGATTTAAATCTTTGATACCACTTATAGATGCTACAAACTCATCTATATCATATATGGCTTTAGCCTTACCACTTTTTAAAAGCTCATTTGTAGCACTACTCTCACCAAGGCGTTGAGGCAAGACAAATATCTCTTTGCCCATAGCAAGAGCATATTCAACACTTCTCATACTTCCACTACCTATCTCAGCTTCACCAACTATCAAAACATCTCCAAGTGCTACAACTATCTCATTTCTTAAAACAAAACTATAAGCAGTAGAGCGAAATCCCATTTCAAACTGACTAAGCAAAAGACCGTTTTGCTCTATCTCACTTAAAAGATTTTTATTTACCGCTGGATACTTTATGTCGATGCCACAAGGTAAAACTGCTATGGTGTTTTTGGCTCCAGCTCCGATATGAGAGATAGCATCTATCCCCATAGCACCGCCACTAACGATGCATATACCAGATTTAGATGCAGTAGATGAGAGTGTTTGAATCATCGATTTTGAATATTTTGATGGTCGCCTTGTTCCAACTATTGATATCTTTTTTTTATCTAAAAGTTCTAGATTACCACTATAAAAAAGCTCTTTTGGATACTTTTTCATTGAGTCTAATTCAGAGATATGATGTGTAACTTTATTCATAGATTGTTTACATACACAAGTTCAACATCTCCAAAAAGTTCTTTTGATTCTTTTAATGCTTGAAGTGTATTTTTATGTGGATGCCCTATTGCTATGGCACTGCCATGAGATTTTGCTATGCGGATAGCCTCTTTTATCTGCCCTTTGACATAATCTTTTTCCATGTGATGGTCCAAAAATACATCTCTTGACATATATTTGAGTCCAAAGTTTTTCATAACTTCTGGGGCTTTCGTTTTTGCAGTAGTTCTGCTATCAACAAAATTGATATTTTTAGCTTTTAAAGCAAATACAAGCCTATTCATAGCTATTTCATTTGATGTGAATAGACTTCCAGTATGATTGTTTATATATCTAACTTTTGGAAAAAGTTTTACTATCTCATCTACCCTCTCAGTTATGTTACGTTGAGAATCCGTAATACGCAAAGTGATAGGTTCCTCAGCGTTAAAGTTCATAGCTTCCATGGGCAGATGCACCATATAAAAATCCTCTTTTGAAGCAAGTTTTGCAGAGTTAGGGCGGTATTTGCTAGGTGGTAAAAATGACATAGTTAAAGGGATTTTTAAAGATTTGATAGCTTCTACATGTTTTTTTATACTTACATCATCTATAATTATCGCTAGCTTAGGTTTGCTTGAAGTTATATGTGGTTTTTTTTCTATTATTTTATCTATATTTTTTATATCTGCAACTTCATCACCATCATACTCATGAGCTGCACCTGCATAATCCTTTGATGGCTTTTTCAAAATCTCTTTTAATCTATCTCTTATATCATCCTCTTTCTTTATAATCTCTTCTTTTTTATCTTCCAAAATAGTTTGTTTTGGATCAATCTTTGGTTCTTTTTTTATTTCCTTTGTTTCTTCAAGTTTTTTAAGAAGTGCTAATCTCTTTTCTTTCTCTTCATCTTTTTTTTCAACAATAGTATTGTCTTTTGCCTCTTCATATCCAAAATAGTAACCTGCTATCATTCCACTCAAAATCATAGCTACGATAGCTAAAGCCCACGCTAAATAGGTCAGTAGATTTGAACTTTTTTTGATATTTTGATTTAAACTTTTATTTTTTGAAGTAGGTATTTTTCTTTTTCTTTTTGGCATAAACTCTATTGTTCCATATAATGTGTTAATTTGGCATAACTATATCAAAAAACTCTAAAAGTTACGAATGGTTTAAGCAACTTTTGGATAAAATCCGCCGTTCC
>JAFGVR010000004.1 GCA_016937915.1 Campylobacterales bacterium
AAAAGAGCAGACTTATAATTATTTGACCAATCTAATTCAGCAGATATGAGATTAGATATAAGAATTATTGATAATATAATTTTTTTCATACATTTATATTAGCATAAATATTTTAATATTGTATATATGTTAAAAGAAGAGTATTAGTAACAAGTTGCTACAATGGCATCTATGAAATATCTACCTCTTTTAATCATATTTTTTTTAAATGGATGCAGCATAAAAAACTATGAGCAGACACAACCAAAACTCATAACTATCAAATCACCAAAGATAAAGTTCTCAGACATAGGGTATCTTAGAAATAGTGGTGATGCCATAGAGCTTGAACTTTTCTCAGCAGGTGTAGCGGTAGAGAAGATAACTATCAACCATCTTATATGTGTAAGTAGTGGTTGTATGGGTAAAGCAGGGTTCAATGATGAGTACCTAAACCATTCATACCCAAGCGATACTCTTCAAAACATACTCCTTGCAAAACCGATATACTCTGCTATGGGGATAGTAAAAAAAGATGATGGGTATGAGCAGCATGTAAAAGATGAAGCGGTAGATATAGTTTATAAAGTTAAAAATGGGGAAACATCTTTTAAAGATAAAAAAAACCACATAATTTTTAAGATAAAGGATACAAAATGATAAAAAGCAATAAATTTGTAGGTGCACACACTTCGGCATCTGGTGGTGTTTTTAATGCACCAATGAACGCAAAAGAGATAGGTGCTAAAGCGTTTGCTTTATTTACAAAAAATCAAAAAAGATGGGATGCAAAGCCACTTGATAAAGAAACTATAGATAAGTTTCAAAGAGCGTTAGATGATGCGGGGATACTCCCAAAACATGTTTTGCCACACGATAGTTACCTCATAAACCTAGGGCATCCTGAAGCTGACAAACTTGAAAAATCTAGAGTTGCGTTTATAGATGAGCTTGAGAGATGCGATCAGCTCGGACTTGATAGACTAAACTTTCACCCAGGGAGCCATTTGGTAAAACTAAGTGCAAAAGAGAAAAAAGATGAGGCTTTTTTAGCAGATGTTGAGAACAGATGCCTTGATGTGATAGCAGAGTCTATAAACATAGCTTTAGATAAGACAAAAAATGTAAAAGCGGTGATAGAAAACACAGCTGGTCAAGGGAGTAACCTTGGTTATAGGTTTGAGCATCTAGCATACATCATAGAGAAAGTTGAAGACAAAAGTCGTGTAGGGGTTTGCATCGACACTTGCCACATGTTTACAGCTGGTTATGACATCAGAACTCGTGACGCTTATGATAAAACATGGGCTGAATTTGATAGGATAGTTGGTCGTAACAAACTGATGGGGATGCATATAAACGACTCCAAACCGCCACTTGGTTCACGCGTGGACAGACACCACTCCATAGGGCAGGGTGAGATAGGTGTAGATGCGTTTAGGTTCATAATGAATGATAGCGTGATGGATGATATACCGCTTATACTTGAGACTATTGATGAGAGTTTATGGAGTGAAGAGATAAGACTTCTTTATTCACTAGAGGAAAAATATTGAGAATTATTATAGATTTTTTAGAAAATAAAAATGTTGAAAAAACAAAGATATTTGGACATCTGAAGTGTTCAAAAACTGAAGCTTTGATGCTTCAAAATATGGCAAAAAAGTATGTTCAAGGGGAAGATGATGTTTTGGTACTTGAGGTTTTGCAAGAGCTTTTTGATACCGATGAGTATGAGCATCTAAACCATCTAAAAGAGGTTAAAAATCTTTTAGAGTTAGGGTGGTTGCATCAGCAAAGTTTTACCCCTATGAAGATATCAGAGATAACACCACTTGAGCTTTTAAACACAGCAGTTGGGCTAACTCCACCGTTTTTAAAACTTCTTCAAGAGGGTACGCTTGAGCTTGATTTACCTGACATAAAAGCTTACAACGACCATTTGGAGTATCTGCAAGATCAGTTTTTCAGAATTGAGCTTTACCAAAAGATGAGCATCATCCGCCAAAACACACACGAACACTCACTTGGCATCGATAGGACTCTAAACAAACTAAAACTGTTAGAAAAAAGGATAGCTGAGAGGATAAAACAAACAAAAGAGTCTTTGATTTTGGACAAGTTTTTCAAACAAAAGAAGATGTCAAGCTTAGAGGAGGTGATATTTATAGCACTTCTTCGTGAGGAGTACAGCTCAAGTGATGCATCACTTAGGGAGATGAACTCACTCATTGAGCTTATCTCAGTTGATGAGTACGAGAGGATAAAAAATCGCTCCCTACTTGAAGAGGGTGCACATCTTTTAGAGAGTGGGATAATTGACTATGAGGAGATGCTAAACCCTTTTGGTGGCATCTCACGCTCATTTTATATAGTTGATGATGTACTCCAAAGCATCATCCACCCACAAAAAAATAAAAAAGTTAGACGCCTAAAACTAAATACCCTTGTTGAGGAGCAAGATATATTTGAACTTGTCGAGTCTGAGACAAGTTTGGATGATGTAGTTTTAAACGAAAAAACTGCAAAAACTTTAAATGATTTGATGAAACAGCTAGACAAAGATGTTGTAAATCGCCTTGTAAAATGGGGCATCAAAGATAAAAAAAGTGGAATAGATGCGAGGATTATCTTTTATGGTGCAGCTGGAACTGGAAAAACTATGACAGCTCATTCACTTGCAAAATCGCTCAAAAGACAGGTTTTGGCGTTTGATTGTTCAAAGATATTATCTATGTATGTTGGTGAGAGTGAGAAAAATGTTAGAAAGATATTTGACTCATTTTATGAACTTAGTGAAAAAACAAAAAGTGAGCCGATTTTACTTTTAAATGAAGCAGATCAGTTTTTGAGTGCAAGGTCAAGTGGCATCACAAGTGGAGCTGATCAGATGCACAACCAGATGCAAAACATCTTTTTGGAGCAGATTGAGAAGTTTAGAGGGATACTAATAGCTACTACAAACCTACTTGAAAATATAGACAAAGCGTTCTCAAGAAGGTTTAATTATAAGATAGAGTTCAAAAAACCAAATGAATCTCAACGCTTACAACTTTGGGAGAAGATGCTGCCAAAAGAGGCTGAGTATGAGGATGGGTTTAACGCTGAACAACTCTCAAAGTATGACCTAACAGGTGGTCAAATAAATCTTGTAGTGAAAAATACAGCATATAAAGTAGCAGTTAGAGATGAGGCTATTTTCACTGTAAAAGATTTTATCGATGAGATAAAACGGGAAAAAGATGCAAGTTTTGACTCTGAGAAATCTGTAGGGTTTTTGAACTAATTTTTATATAAGAGAGATTTTTTATCAAATGATGGGTAGTGGGGTTATAAAACCTCACCCTCTTTACCATCACGAAGTTCACTTAAAAATGTTTCTAAGTCATACTTTGTTCTATACTCAGGTGTCATGATGTGGATAAGTATGTCACCCAAATCTATAACAACCCAATCGTCACTCTCATCTACATTTATAAAATGTTCTTTACCTTTTAGTTCTTTTCTTAAGTGATCTAATAGGGCCATAGTATGTTTAGTACCAAGTGATGATGCTATAACAGCATAATCAACAAAATAGTTTTTGTTTCTTAAGTCAAAAGACTCTATATTTTCCGCTTTATGTTTATCCAAAATATGAGTAATATTCTCAATCCTATTTTTCATTTTCTACCTTTTTATAATAATCGTATATCTCTTCTGAACACTCATTGGACAACATCTCTTTGTCTATATCTTCCCTTAGTTTTGTTGAAGATATATCAACTTGAACATCTATTTTTAAAAAATGTTTTGGTATATCTATACCATCTCTAGAGGCTACTATAAAAGTGACATTATCTTTAAGCTCATCATATCTGTACCATTTATCTAAAGAAGCCACATTGTCTGCACCTATGACAAGATACACTTTTTGATATCTTTTTAACAGATGCAAGACACTCTCTATAGTTGGTACTTTTTTATTTTGATTTACTTCAAAGTCACTAATTTCAACTCTATTGTAATCTTTAAAAATCTTTTTTAGCCATTTAAACCTTAGTTTGGATGGTGCAAGTGAATTTGACTTAAAAGGGTTTAAGTATGTTGGCATCACTACCACATCTTTTATCTCTTCTAATTCTAGTAAAGCATTGACAATAGATGTATGTCCGATATGAGGCGGATCAAAAGAACCGCCAAAGAGTGCAACAGTTTCCATTTAAACGCAATTATAACTTATTTTTAGTATAATGTCCGAATTTTATTTTATTATTATAACGCAAGGGAATACAATGGCACTTAAAATAGCAATCAATGGTTTTGGTAGAATCGGTAGATGTGTAGCAAGGATAGCTGCGACTAGAGATGATGTAGAATTAGTAGCTATCAACGATATGGCTAGTATGGATATGATGCTATATCTATTAAAAAATGATTCTGTTCATGGAACATTTAAAAGTGAAGTTGCACAACTTGATGAAGATCATATAAGTATAGATGGTCAAAAGATAAGAGTTTTTTCTGACCGTGATCCTAAAAATTTAAAATTTGCAGATTGTGGTGCTGATATCGTTTTAGAGTGTACAGGCGTATTTTTAACTCAAGAGTCTGCTCAAGTACATATAGATAATGGTGTTGAAAAAGTTTTATTCTCAGCTCCTGCAAAAGATAAAGAGACACCAACTTTTGTTATTGGTGTAAATGAAGATAAATACGATGGACAAAAAATAGTATCAAATGCAAGTTGTACTACAAATTGTTTAGGTCCTGTTGCAAAAGTACTTGATGATGCATTTGGCATCGAAAAAGGTCTTATGACAACTATCCACTCATATACAAATGATCAAAATATTCTAGATGTTAAACACTCAAAAGATAAGAGAAGAGCAAGAGCTGGTGCTGTAAATATGATACCTACAACTACGGGTGCTGCTAAAGCTATCGGACTTGTTATGCCTCAGCTTTTAGGTAAACTTCATGGTCAAAGTGTTCGTGTTCCAACTCCAGATGTATCTATGGTTGACTTGAATGTTGTAGTTGGTAGAGATACTACAAAAGAGGAAGTTACTGCAGTATTTAACGAGATGGCTGAGACTAAGCTCAAAGGTCTTTTACTTATGGATAAAGAGATGAGAGTATCTCAAGACTTTGTTGGTTGTGAGTATAGTTCTATAGTTGCTGAAGATTTGACACAAGTTATCGGTGGAAATATGGTTAAAGTTATGGCATGGTATGACAATGAGTGGGGTTACTCAATGAGACTTATCGACATGGCACTTCATATCACTAAATAGGGTTTTTTTATGGAGTTATTAAATATAAAAAATCTAAATTTAGATGGTAAAAAAGTTTTTGTTAGATGTGATTTTAATGTACCAACAGATGAGCATGCAAACATATCTGATGATAGAAGAATCCGCTCAGCATTAGCTAGTATAAACTATTGTTTGGACAGAGATTGTGCAGTTATCTTGGGATCTCATTTTGGTCGTCCAAAAGGTGAAGTAGATGCTAAATATTCTTTAGCACCAGTTGCTAAAAGATTAACTCAACTTTTAAAAAGAGATGTAGTGTTAGCTAGTGATGTTATAGGTGATGATGCTTCATCTAAAGCTGAGTCTTTAAAAAGTGGTGAGGTTTTACTTTTAGAAAATCTTCGTTTTGAAGCTGGTGAGACTAAAAATGATGAAGAGTTATCTAAAAAACTTGCATCTTTTGCAGAGTTTTATATAAATGATGCATTTGGTGTAAGTCACCGTGCACATGCTTCTGTAGAGGGGATTACACATCTTTTTGATGAAAATCACAAAGCTGCAGGATTTTTACTAAGTAAAGAGATAGAGTATCTAGCTAAGATAATTGATAAGCCAGTTAGACCTTTTGCTGCTATAGTAGGTGGTAGTAAAGTTTCAGGTAAACTTGAAGCACTTGAGAATCTATTACCAAAAGTTGATAAGATATTTATCGGTGGGGGTATGGCATTTACTTTCTTAAAACAGATGGGTTATAACATCGGTGCTTCTTTAGTTGAGGATGATTTGCTTCAAGATGCACAGCGTATTATGGATGAAGCAGCAAGACTTGGTGTGAAATTTTATCTTCCAGTTGATGTTATAGCTGCTGACAAATTTGCTGAAGATGCAGTTAGTAAGATAGTTACAGCTCAAGAGATCCCAGATAATTGGATGGGGCTTGATATTGGTCCAGCCACTGTTAGACTTTACCGTGAAGGTCTAAATGATGTACAGACAGTTCTTTGGAATGGACCTATGGGTGTATATGAGATGGAAAAATTTGCAAGAGGTTCATCAAAAATAGCTCACTTTGTTGCAGATAGCTATGCTACTACTGTTGTTGGTGGTGGTGATACGGCTGATTTAGTTCAAAGAGTTGGTGTTGATGAAGAGATGAGCTTTATATCAACAGGTGGTGGAGCTTCATTAGAACTTTTAGAGGGTAAGACACTTCCTGGTGTAGCACCTTTAATCGTAAAAGAGGATTAGTTATTATGATTATTGCTGCAAATTTAAAAACGAACTTTACTCGTAAAAAGACAAAAGAGTACATTAATGAGTTGGAACAGTTTTTAGATGGCAACAGTGTATCTGAAGATGTTTTGGTTTTTCCAACATCTTCTAGTCTTGATAGCTATGATGGAAAAGTTGTAGTTGGTGCTCAAAACAGCTATCCTACACAAAACGGTGCATTTACTGGTGAGATAGGGCTAGAACAACTTGAAGAGTTTGGAATTAAAACTATCCTTATAGGTCATAGTGAGAGACGCCATGTTTTAGGTGAGTCTCAAGAGTTTATAGCGGAGAAATTTGATTTTTTTAAGTCTCATGGATTTAAGATAGTTTATTGTGTGGGTGAGCCTTTGGAGATTAGAGAAGCTGGAAAAGAGATTATGATGGACTATATCTCTAATCAGTATGAGGGGATAGATGTTGATTATGAAAATCTCGTAATTGCTTATGAACCAGTTTGGGCTATAGGGACTGGTCTTACACCCACACTTGAAGATATCGCAGATATACATAAAAATCTAAAAGATATATCAAAAGCACCTTTGCTTTATGGCGGTAGTGTAAAAGTGGCAAATGCTAAAGATGTTTTATCTATAGATAATGTTGATGGTATTTTAGTTGGTAGTGCGGCTTTAAAGGTAAATGATTTTATATCTATGATTAAGTTTGCTGATGAATTGGATAAATAAAGGA
>JAFGVR010000262.1 GCA_016937915.1 Campylobacterales bacterium
AAAAAAATATAGATGTGAAAGTAGAGGCGTCCATACTTTCAAAATCTGGTGATAATAAAGTATATATCATTTTAGATGATGGTTTAGAAACTTTAAAAATACTACTTTATATCCCATTTGAAAGGAATGTATCTGCTAAAATTACAATCACATATAGTGAAGATGAAGATGATGAGATAGTTTCTAAATTTGGTAATGCAAGAGATGTATCTTTAGATCATGATTTAAATATAGTCTCTCAGATTATATCTGCGGGGATGAAAGAGGTATCCTCTATCTTATATATCAACAACAAACTAAAAGATGTTTTTGGTAAAAAAAAGAGGGATAAAAGGGTACAAAAAATTGATCAAGAAGATAGAAAAAAGTTCACAATAAACACAAATGAATTAAGTGAGATAATACAAAGGGCAAATGATAAAGGAGCTGGTATAATAAAATGGACAACAACTCCAAATAAAAAAATCATATTAAAGTACACAGATAAAAAAGATGAGTACTATGGTTCTGAGGCTGAGACTAGTGTACATCTTTATTACGCATATATGTTAAAAAATCAAGAACCTTCAAAAAGGATTTTTTAAAAGATGCTAAAGACTTTTTTAGGAAAATTCATCTTCCTCTTTTGGGTTTTTTTTATGATAGTAACTATCCCTATATATTATTTTACAAATCATCAATTTAAAAATATTATAAAGAGTTCTGAAGAAGAGAAAATAACAATAACTCTAAATACATTAAAGCCTATTATATCTTTTCATATTTTTTTTAACCAAGACAAAGAATTAGTGGAACTTTTAGACAATATGTTTGAACATAGAGATATAACTTCTATAAAATTAGAAGATTTAGATGGTAACGCTATATATAAAAAATCTAGAAATAATGTAAGCAATAGATATGCAATCACTTATGATAGTTTTATTTTAGATCCAGTTGATAAATCAAAAATTGCAAAAATTTACATACTTTATTCAAATGAGCATCTTTTAAAATTTAATGATAGGATAATAATTGTTTTATTGTTTACTTTAGGATTTGCAGTTTGTGTATTTTTAACCGCTTTTTTTTATTTAAAAGGGGATTTGATAGCACTTAGAAAAATATCTGAAGCCCTAGAACAGTACGCAGTGACGAGTGATACAACTTTTATAATCCATCAAAGTAGAAGTAAAGAGATATCTACTATAGCCAAGATAGCTAATCAGATGTTTTTCAATATGGCTAAATACCTAGATGAACTAAAATCTTTTAATGGCCAACTTGAAAAAAAGGTTAAAGAGGAGATAGAAAAACAACAAAATCAAGAGAGATTGATGATACATCAATCACGCCAAGCAGCGATGGGTGAGATGCTAGAGTCCATAGCCCATCAATGGCGTCAACCTTTAAACATAATTGGACTTGCAACTGTAAATATGGATATGGAGTATAAATTTAAAACTCTTGATGATAAAAAGTTTGATGAAAAGATAGAGATAATATCTACAAATATAAATTATATGTCAGATACTATAGATGATTTTAGAAATTTCTTAAATCCAAATAGAGAGATGAGGGAGTTTAATCCTAAAAAAAGTATAAATGATGTTTTTCATATTTTAGATGCCCAACTTAAAAATTATGGAATAGTTTATAATATGGAAGATGATTGTGATTTTAATTTTTATGGTGTTGAAAATGAGTTTAAACAAGTGATGCTTATTTTGATAAATAACTCAAAAGATGCTATAAAAAGTTTAATGGGTAAAACCAACAAAGGTAAAATAGAGATAATTTTTAAATGTGAAGATAATCGTGGAATAATAGAACTTAGTGATAATGGAGGGGGGATAAAAGATGATATTATCAACTCAATATTTGATGCTTATTTTACAACTAAGTTTAATGCAAAAGGTACTGGTATAGGGCTGTATTTAGCTAAAAATATAATAGAATCAAGAATGGATGGAGTCTTGAGTGTAAAAAATATAGATGGTGGATGCTGTTTTATTATAGATATACCTATAGCTGGTGATAACTCATAGTATCTTGTAATCGATAAGCAATCTTGGTTTTATACACTTCTAAGTATGAAATCAGAAATAGAATATAACTACATCCTCTTAATGGGGTAGTGTTCCAAATTCTGTGTCAGCATTGGATAATTCCTAAAATTGTATCATAAAAATGCTAGCAAATGGCATTTTACAGACCTAAATCTAACCTTCCATCGAAATGGATGGCAAGTTGAGAGATCGTAAGTGACCAGTTTCTAATTGGCATAGTCCATTTTTGCTGTGCATTTTGGATACCCATATAAAGCAGTTTTAGTAAACTCTCATCATTAGAAAAACCACCTTTGGTTTTTGTAAGCATACGAAACTGTCTATGTACTTCAAATTATCGGCAAAAAGCTGGACTGAAAATAATAGAAAAAATAAACGAAAATAGAGAGAGAGGTGTAAACATTTCATACGAGAACCTTTCAGTTATGAACTCGTTATACTCCAATATTTCGAATTTTTATACCAATATAAAATAAAAGCATAAATATGATAAGAATTTACTATTTATCTTGATGTTAGAGATTGGAATTGTGAGCTAATAAATAAGGCTATTTAAAAGATTAAAATATTGAAAAGTTGTCAAAAGAAGATGTTGAATATCATATTAAAAAATTGGTGCAAATCATAGAAGATATAGCAAACAGTACTAAATTATTTAACCGATTTTTGAAGGGCATATTTTGTAACAATTGGACCAAATATCTCAAAAATGACAGTAGTACCTAAAATGACTGGTAAAATAATATGCGTGTAATCATCATATCTTTGAGAAGCTATAAGTGCCATACCTATAGCTACTCAAGCTTGTGGTATAAGAGCTAGACCAATCCATCTCTCTATATTTTTTTCAGACCCACTAACTTTTGCACCTAATCTTGCACCAAAATAAAATCCAACTATTCTAGCAACTATATAAAATAGACCTATCACCCCTATATCGCTTATAGTTTCAAGCTCTAGTGATGCCCCAGCAAGTAAAAAAAACATTATCATAAAAGGCCACTGGATATTTTCTATAGCGTGCAATGCCCTTGTATGGTGAGTTGCAAAAGTGCTAACAGCACTCCCCATAGCCATGGTGGCTAGTATAGGTGAGAGTTCAAGATACTGAGCTATCCCTGTAATTAAAAATACACTTCCCAAAGCCTCTACCATACTGGGTTCTCCTGGTTGAATCCTACCATTTATCTTTGCGATTGGGTATCCAAATGCATAACCTAAAAAAAGGCTTCCAAATATCTCAACAACTCCACTTGCAAACACCATATGTAAACCGCTTTGTCCACTTGCATTTATAATAGCTAGAACCAAACTAAACAAAAACATTGCCAAAATATCATCAAGTGCAACAATAGAGATAAGTGTTGTGGAAAAGCTATTTTTAATATTTAATTCACTTACAACTTCATAAACTGCAGCTGGTGCGGTAGCGGATGCGATACTTGCAAGTATAAATGCAACAGGGAGTGGTAAACCAATAGATACAAGAACGACAGCAATTAATATAAAAGATAGTAATACTTTTCCAAGTGCGATTGAGAAAACAACTTTACCAGACTTTTTGAGTTCATCATATGTAAATTGATGTCCTATCAAAAAACCTACCATCCCAAGAGCGATAGATGTTATAACATGAAACCATTCATTTATAAATACTTCAGGGAGAAGGTTAGCTGCACTTGGCCCAATTACTATACCGATAACTATCAATATAGTCACTCTTGGGATGGATATTCTCTTAGCAAGAAAATCAGCCCCAAGCCCTAAAAAGAATATAAAGCCGATAGATATTATAAGTTCAGAATATGTGTTCATTTATAAAAGATTATATCAAAGTGCTACTTAAGTGGCAGAACTTTACCCATCATATATATTAAACTTCTACTCGAAATAAAACAAAGCACCAAAAGGTGCAAAAGGAGCTTAAAATGTTAATTACACCATACAATCCATTTAGAGAGATTAGAGAGTTGGAAAACAGACTTTTTGGACGCCACAACATCCAAAAAACTGAGCAAGGGGTTAGTGCGTTTACTCCGAGTGTAAATACTAGAGAGGGTGAGTATGCTTATCATGTTGATGTTGATTTGCCAGGTGTAAAAAAAGAGGATATTAACATAGATTTAAAAGACAATATCTTAACTATAAGTGGTGAGAGAAACTTCAAAGAGGAAGTTAAAGAAGAGGATTATTACAAAGTTGAAACAAGCTTTGGTAAGTTCTCAAGAAGTTTCACACTACCTGAAGATGCAGATGTTGAAAATATAAACGCAAGTAGCGATGCGGGTGTACTTGAAGTTGTGATACCAAAACTAGCAAAACCTAAAAATATAACAAGAATTGAAATCAAATAGAGTGAAGAGCATCTTCACTCTATTATATATGTAGGAGGTTTGAAATGGAATCAATATCGATGATATTGGTGATTTTTTTACTTTTTATATATGTTGTAAGTGTCTTTATATTGACCCATTTTTATGAGATAAGATACGCTTTTTTTGAAATTTTTAGTAATTTAGGGATAAAGTTTATAGGTAAAAAAACAAAATACAGAGTAACTGATTTTGAAAAATTTGAACAAAAAGATAATTGATTCTCTATAACTTGTGCTAAAATTTTCACCCCCTTTATAGTCAAAGAGAAGCCCTATTTACTAAAGCCTATTTTTAATTTTAAGTGGATCTTATTTTAGGATTATAAGCTTGCATAAAATGTTATATGAGAAGATAACTGATGCCCTTGTAAAAGATGGGTATATTGTTATTGATGATGCGTTTGATAGGTATATGGCAACTGAGTTGTTCAAATATGTAAAAGGTGAGAGTGAGTTTAAAAGAGCTGGTATCTCCACTGGAAATGAACTTCATATAGACGGTGATAGAAGAAGAGATAAAATCAACTGGCTAGATGAAGATGATGGGATTCAAAGTAAGTTTTTGGATTTTGCAAAAGGTTTGCAAGAGTACTTAAATAGAGAGCTTTTTTTGTGCCTCTCATATTATGAAGCTCATTTTGCTATATATGAAAATGGTGCTTTTTATGAGAAGCATCTTGATTGTTTTAAAAATTTTAAAAATAGAGTAGTTACTACAGTTTTTTATATGAATGAAAATTGGAGTGATGGAGACGGTGGGGAGCTTATAGTTTATGATGAAAATGATAAGTTTCTAAAAAAAGTTGAACCGTTATTCAATACATTGGTGGTATTTTTAAGTGAAAAGTTTCCACATGAAGTACTAAAAGCAAATGCTAAAAGATACTCCATAGCTGGATGGTTTAGGGTTGATAAGATTGGAGCTTAAAAAGTTATCAAGTTTTAAACTCATTTAGTTTAGCGTTTAGATTCTCACTTGTAGATTCTAACTCTTTTCCAAGTTTTTCAAGCTCAGATGATATTTTCTTTGTATTTTGTGTAGCTTGAAGAGCTTTTTGCATTAAATCATATAATGATGTTACTTTACCTGCTACAAAAACTGTTTTTTGAGAAGATTCTTTTGAAGCTTTAAGTGTAATCTCAGCAGCATTTTTAGAGCTATCAAGTATCTCAAGCATCGATTCTGTTCTTTTTGTTAGTGAATCTATCTCATCACTATTTTTATTCATCTCAGTAGATATATCTTGAACATTTTGAACAACTACCATAACTGTAGCATCTATGTCACCTATACTTCTTTGAGTTTTTTCAGCTAACTGTCTTACTTCATCTGCAACAACAGCGAATCCTCTACCATGCTCACCAGCTCTTGCAGCTTCTATCGCTGCATTTAGAGCTAAGAGATTTGTTTGATCAGCTATATCTTTTATTATACCTAGGATATTTTTAATATCATTTGCCTGAGCGGCTAAAGAACTTATTCTATTTGCAAGTTCATGCTCTTTTTGGCTATCTTCATGTATTTTATCTATAACATCTCTACTTATCTCTTCAAGTTGTGTAAGAACATCATAGCTTTTTAAAACATCACTTGATGTGTTGTTTGCAAGCTCTTCAGATATCTCAAGTTCGTTTTTAGCATCTAAAGTTAATTGACTAGATTTATCAACTGCACCAAGTTGTTCAGTAGATAATTTGTCTATGTTTTTAGAATCAGACATGATTGATATACTAAGAGATTTATTTGCATGAGCTATAGTTTTTATCTCTTGAGTTAGGTTTTGTATTATCTCTATAAATCTATTTATATAAAAACTCACTTCACCAATCTCATCTTTACTTATTATAGGAAGTCTTTGTGTTAAATCTCCATTACCTTGAGAAAGCTCTTTTACAAGGTTAGTTAAGTTACTTATCGGTTTTCTAACTAACATAGATATACTGAATATAAGGATTATTAAAACTATGATATCTATTGTACCCATTGCGATTAGTTGAACCATCAATGAATTTTTAGATATATCTATAGATTTATTTACTATGCTTAAATCTTTACCAACTATTATGTAACCTATTGTTTGGTTTTCAAAATCTTTCATTGGTATTGTTCTTACAAAATAGTTATCGGTATTAAAACCTTTTTTAAATTCTTCGTAAGTTTTTCCATTTAACTCTTTTAAGAATCTTTGATCAATTGTATCTTCTTGCTGAGTTAGAAGCATACCAGCAAGTCTAATCTGTTTTTTAGAGTTTAATAGATCAACTGAAGCTTCAGCTTTTTTATTTAAAACAACCAACACAGAAGAGTTTATAGCTTCTCTTGCATCCTTTACAACAGAATTAAATCCCTGCATAAATTCAATAGAGCCTATGTATTGACCATCTTTTGTAATAGGTGCCAACCCTCTTATGGTTGGACCAGCTTTTCCTATCTCTATAGCAGCAAATGGTTTATTTGTTTTTTTAACTTCTAAAATAGTATGTCTAAAACCACTTAAGTCATCACCATTTTTAGTTGGTGCCCATGCCCTTAGAAAACTATGAACATTTGCGTCATGAATATGTATTTTTACATTTTTGAATTTTGTATTATTTTTAAATTCATCCAATAAAATTTTAGATTCATCTAATGCTCTTTCTTTATCATTTTCAAATAGTGCATCTCTTAGAATAGAGTTATTTGATAACATTATCGCATTTGTTATCCCAACAGAGTATTTCTCATCTAATGAATTTCCTATATAGTGTTCAATACTTTTTGATTCCTTGGCATATACATCATTTTCTATCTCATTTATATTTTGAAGAGCTGTAAAATATATAATTAAAAACCCTATAACCATAGATATAATCAGTGGTATATGAACTCTTGTGTAATGGAGGTGGTTCTTTGAAAATCTTCCATACTGTTAACCTTTTTTTGAATTACTTATGATTTTGTATAAATAAAAGTTATCGTTACATACAAACATAATATTAACTCAATTTACTTATTTTTTTTCTTAAATCTTCATCGCTTAATGCAGAAGAGAGATATTTTATAACAACTTTAGATTCTGTTTCATTTATATACCATTCAGCTATATTTTCATGCTCTAAGTTTTCAAGTTTTTTCATATCTACTTCACTCTCTTTGATATATAGGTGTGAGTATTTTAATGGGTTTTGAAGTTTCAAAGTCCATAAAAGCCATATTATACCTATAACTGCTACTACTACCCCTATAGTAGCTCTATCACTTAAGTCTAACGCAAATCCAGCTAAAACCCCACCTATAAAAGTAGCCATGTATGCTGATGAGTTCGAGATCCCAAGAGCTGCCCCTTTTTGGTGAACTTTCGCAAACTTTGTAATCATAGACTGAACTAAAGGTTCCATCATAT
>JAFGVR010000263.1 GCA_016937915.1 Campylobacterales bacterium
ACCAACTCTTAAGTTAAAACTATCTCTTGTATAGTTTATATAAGCCTCACCAAGCTCTGTATAATTTTTCTCTTCTGATGTTAAAAAGGTATTGAACTTATTGTTATTTGGATTATTCAAATCCTGAGTACCGCTTAGTCCACCTATGGAATGAGATGTATAGATAGCTACACCACCACTTAAACCGCTAAAAGATGCACTCTCATACTTTAACTGTCCACCTATTGCTGTTACATAAGTATCTTTTGTAGTGCTATCTTTTGTATCTATGGTAAAATGGCCTAAACGGATTTGACCGCCAACCTCACCCTCTTTAAACATCTCCTCAAAAGAGTTAACATCCGCTGCATTTAAAGTTGTTATAGCCATAGCAGATACAACGCTTAATCTGATAATTTTTTTCACATAATTCCTTTTGTCATTTAATATCATAATGATAATTATTATCAACTTATAATCTTCTTAATAGAATAGCGTATAAATTTGAAGTTGAAATGTGTTAAAATTTTACACTTTTCAAATAATCAAGGAAAAAAATGGAAACGATTCAAAAGAACACTCTTGTGTCTATATCTTTAAAACTAGAAGATGCAAAGGGAAACCTTTTAGATGATAGCGATGAAGTTATGTATCTTCATGGCGGATATAACCAGATATTTCAAAAACTAGAAGATGAGTTAGATGGTAAAAAAATTGGTGATACATTTAACATTTTTTTAGAACCATCGGATGCTTTTGGTGAGTATGATGAATCTTTGGTGACAAAAGAGAAACTATCAGATCTGCCTGATGATGTAGAGGTTGGGATGGAGCTTGATGGTGATGATGAAGATGTTGTCTGGGTAGTTGAGAGCATAGAGGATGGGTATGCGATGCTAAACGCAAACCACGAACTAGCAGGGATACCACTTAGAGTAAGTGGTGAGATTTTAGAGTTAGAGCATCTATCTTATGATGGTGTGCAAGAGATTTTAAATATGCAACACGAACACTAAAATTAGATATAATGATTTAAAAAAATAGAGAGAGAAATGAAATTTTTATTTACCCCATCATCACACTTTAACTTGGCAAATATGTTTACATTTGTAAACATAACAGCTGGACTTTTGGCGACCTACTTCATCACTCAAAACAACTTTTTCTTAGCTATCATCTTAGCATGGGTGGGTGGAGCTTTTGATATATTTGATGGCAAGATTGCTAGAAAATTTAAACTATCAAACGATTTTGGTGTTCAGCTTGACAGTTTTGCGGACTTTTTGAGTTTTGTACTTGTACCTGTATTTTTGATATTTCAAGCAGTTTACAGCGTCTCTTACGATGGTGCTATGCTCATAGCAGCGGCAGTTGTTAGCATCTACTATGTTATAAGTGGGCTTAGACGCCTGATACACTTCAACCTAAGTACTGAAGTTGGCGGAGTTGCAAAATACTTCATAGGTGTCCCAACCCCACTTGGAGCTATCCTTTTATGGCTTGTGTATCTAGCTAACATCTATGGAGTGTTACCATCTTTTGGAGTTATCATCCTCATGGCTGCGATTGGATGGAGTCTAAACTCTACTATAAAAGTTAGACATCCTTAAGGTTTTTGTAGTGTGAAAAAGTTTCACACTACTATATTTGAAGAATAATGTAAATCATTATATTAAACTATAATATCAGTCTTCACACTCTCCAGTTATAGAATTAACATTTTCACAAATTGTTTCTGGTTAAATACTACACTCATTAAAATTTGAATCATAATAACCATCTAATGCTGGATCATATTTACAGTCAGTATCATCATCTTCACTTGGTGTTGTATTATCTAATTCAGGAACTTTTGGTGCTTCTGAACACTCATTAAAATCTGAATCATAATAACCATCTAATGCTGGGTCATATTTACAGTCAGTATCATCATCACCTGTTGTTGTATTATCATCAAAAGAGATACTATCATCAAAATTAACTATTTCAGTTAAATCTATAATTACTGAAGAGATTGCTGTGGCAAAATCACCTTTATAACTAGTTCCTGTCGCGTCTGTGTATATGAAGATGCCTTCATAATCATTTGTAGTTGTTACCATAGCTTCGGTATCACCACCATTTACTGTAGTGTAAAAATCAGTAGGATACCCATCAAGGTAATTATCTTTTGAATCAAAAGCTAATGTTTCATTGCCATTTGAAGCAAAAGTCACACCATTACTTGATTCACCATTTGTTAAAATATTATCCTTAGTATGAGGTAAAACATTCATCACAAAACTAACACTAGTAGTATCTATCCCATCAAACACACTTACAGTAACTGTTGAGTTTCCTTCAGTTGTTGGTGTACCTGATATATAAGGATCTACTACATAATCCTCACCAAATGGACCATACTGTATCCCACCTTCAGTAAAAGAAAGACCATCAGGTAAACCATCTACTGTATATGTTAACTATAATGCCCTCAAATTTTCAAACAACATTTCACCCAGTTTTATTTCCTAAAAAGCTACAATTTTTATGAAATACAGGAGAAA
>JAFGVR010000264.1 GCA_016937915.1 Campylobacterales bacterium
TATTTCAATTTTAACATCTTAGAAATAAGAAAACTGATTTTACTGGTTCGATTTTAGGGGTGCATTATAATACTCAAAATATCATTGATGGAATTAGCTCAATAAAAACATTAACATCAACTGATGTTAATAAAGCATATTGGGTATTAAATGATACACCATTTCTTGTAGAGTTCAATGAGGAGATAACATATGCAGATATATCATCACTTCAAGCAGGATGGCATATGATATCTACTTCAGATATAGAAGATCTCTCATCTTTAAGTGTTAAATCTATTTGGAGTTATAAAGATTCTAAATGGTATGCATATTCAAATACTATTAATATGAAAAGTTATGATATAGAACTTCTTGAATCTGTCTTTGAGTATGATGGTGTTTGGGTGTATGTAGAGTAGAACTTGGGAGAACTTTATTTTATATTTAAAAGTTCTCTTACAACTTCCCTATCATCAAATGGAAACTTTTTATCATAGATGATTTGGGTAGTTTCATCCCCTTTACCAAGGATAACAACCACCTCATTTTCCTCTTGCTCATCGAGTGCTAGTTGTATAGCTTTTTTTCTATTTAGCTCTACAACCACATTTGATCTATCATCTATCCCTTTTAAGATATCTTCAACTATAAGCTCAGGATCCTCATTTCGTGGATTATCACTTGTTATAAATATCTTTTTAGCCAAATTTGATGCAACTTTACCCATAAGTGGTCTTTTGGCTCTATCTCTATCACCACCAGCTCCAAATACTACTAAAAGCTCTTTTTCTCTCAAAGCGTTTAGAACTTGTTGCATCCCATCTGGAGTATGAGCAAAATCAACTATAACATTTGGAACCTCACAAACTTGCTCCATCCTACCACTAACACCTGCAAAGTTATCAACAACCTCTACTATCTCTTCAAGTTTTTTATCAGTTAAAAGATGCGTAGCTCCAATGGCTGCCATAAGGTTATAAAGATTAAAAAATCCATGCAGTGAAGATGTAAAAGGGACTATCTGTTGAAAATGTTGAATGATGCCACTAGATCCATTATTTAAAGAGTATGCCATAAGCTTGTATGTAGCTGGATTTTCTATCCCATAAGTGTAAGCGTTTTTGAAGTTGAACTTTGCCTTTGGTTCATCTTTGTTTATAAGTTTTTTAGATTCATCTGCGAAAAAACTGTTTTTTACAGCTGTATATTCTTCAAGTGTTTTATGAAAATCAAGATGGTCTTGAGTGATGTTTGTAAGTATCTTTAACTCAAACTCTAACCCCTCAACCCTTTTTTGAACAATAGCGTGTGAACTCACTTCCATGATGAAAAATTCACATCCAGCTTCAAGTGCTTGATATATATGTCTGTATGTATTTAAAACACTAGGAGTTGTTAAGGTCTTACCCTCCACTATCTCATCGTTCATAAAAAATCCACGAGTACCCTGCATAGCTACTTTGTAACCTAAATCAAGTAAAAACGAATAGATAGCAGATGCTGTAGTTGTCTTACCATTTGTTCCAGTGATACCAACTATTTTAATTTTATCTAATCCTAAAAGTTTTGCTACATCTTTTATATCTATAACTGAGTGTGCTTTGTTATCTAAAGCGTTTTGGAGATATTTTTCATTTTGGGTAGTTTTTACAAAAGCTGTGTTTTCATCACACTCTTTTGAATTTTCACTTATATACTTATAACTCTGACTTGGAAGCTCTATTTTCAACTAATCTCCCCTCTGATATTTTTTCTAACAATCTTATTAATGACTTATCATTTGGATATACATTTAATGCACTCTCAAGATAACTAAGTGCCATCTCACTAAAATTGTGTTCAATCAATTTATCTAAAAAATCTATAAAATCATTTTTTTTGGTAATAATCACACGGGTGGAGAACATTATATTTTCAAAAGTCTCTTTAAACTCAGCTCCATCATCTAAAATCTTTTTAAAGTCTTCATATAAAATCCCATCTTCACCCTCTAAAGATTGAGCAAGTGGAGATAAAAGCATCTCGCTTAATTTCTCTATGGCACCATCCATATTTTCTAAAAGATCACTGATAATCTCATCAGCATTTTCTCTATCTTCCTCTTTAAGTATCTCATAATAGTCAAATAAAGCCTCAGCACCACTCTCACCACTAAGTGCCATCTCTGAGAGTATCACACCATTATATGCCTCTTTAGAATGTGGATAATCTTGTAAAACAGCCGCATACTTCTCCAAAGCCCTTTTATAATCAGACTTTGAAAAACTTTTAGATGCTTGTGATAAAGTTTTATATTTACTTATTGGGTTCATTTTTATCTCTATAAATTTTCGATATCTTTTTCCATCCCCATAGGTACATTAACAACCTCAAGTTCTGGATGGATATTCATTCTTAGTTGTCTCTCTACACCATATTTTAAAGTAGTGCCACTACTAGCACAACCAATACATGCACCTTTTAACTGAACATATACTTTAGAATTTTTAACAGTGATAAAATCTATATCACCACCATCTAGTTTGAGTGAGGGGCGAACCTTATCTATTATATTTGACACAGGTGCCATTAACTCTTCATCACTAAAAGGTATCATAACTTTTATCCTTAATAATTTTTAAATTTTTATTTCATAAAATATGATAAACTCACTTAACAAGTGATAAAACTATCATACAAATGATAAAACTTCAGCTACATACGATGGTTTTCTCATCCCAACTAAAATATAATCTATATCTTCATTTTGAGCTATAAAATCAAGTGAGCACTCCTGCATAGATGCAAAACAATCACTAAAATACTCACTAAGTTCATCTCTAGTTTTATTAGAACACTCGTAAGCTACCATCTTTCTATACTCTTGTAAAAATATATCTATATAGTTTAAAAGTGTAGTTTGTGAATCTTCATCAAGATTTTCTAATACATTTTTTATATGTGGGATAACCTCTTTAAATAAAAAAGTATCATAATCTTCCACAAAAGCAAACTTATGTTTAGAGCTATCTAACTCATCTATAACATTATATAAAGGTTTTAAAAAATCATTGTCACTAACCTCTAAAAGTTCGTTTAGATAGTTATAATATTCCTTACTCTCATCATACTGAGCTAACCTGTATGGTTTAGTATCTTTTATAGCGTTAAGTGGTCTTGATGTAAGAACTCTAAGTTGGTTCTCTTTTGCCCATTTGATGCAACTATCCCCTGCTCTTTCTAAGATGTTATATGGAAGTTCTATCGTAGTAAAGGAGTATTTGTGATTTCCAGCATCTTTTGCAGCCATCCTTGCTATAGATACTAAATCTTCATAAGGTAAGAAAAAATCTGATAGATGTTCTATAGAAAAGTTTTCACTGCTAATCCCATAGCTATCAAACTTACCATTTTTTATCTCCTCCTCTAGTTCATAAAAAACTTTATAAACTATCTTGTTCATACCATCCAATCTATCATCTTTAGATATGCCCCTATCGATTCCATCTAAAAGGTAATATTCAAGATTAAAAAACATAAAACAATCTATCTTCTCAAGATTTAGTTGTGAAAGAGTTATATCTATATTTTTAACCACATCACCATCAGCTTTGTAACTAAATTTACTAACTATCTTTACATTTTCAATTTCACTTTTATCAAGCTCTCTAAAAGCTATAGCTATAGCACGATGCGAACTTCCATCAAGATATTCCGATGAAGTATCGATTAACTCTGTACCAGATTTTATAGCCTCTTTTAAAGCTTGTATATGTTGTGGATTAAACTCTGAAATTCTTTGAGTTCCAAATGCAATTTTTGCCATCTTAATTCACTTATGATATTTTTTAAAAAGAAGGGTTCCACCCAAAGGTGGAGAAAAGAAGTTGAATTATACTAATTCAATAAAAGCCATAGTAGTAGCATCACCACGGCGAATACGAGTTCTAGTTATTCTTGTATATCCACCTGGACGCTCAACGTATTGAGGTGCGATTTCATTTACAAGCTTTTTAGTAGCTTCTTTATTTTGAAGTGTAGCAAAAACAGCTCTATGAGCGTTTGAATCACCCTTACCAGCAACTGTTATAAGTTTTTCAACATAAGAACGAAGCTCTTTTGCCTTTACAACAGTAGTTTCTATTTTACCATGCTCAACTAATGCAATAGCAAGATTAGCAAGTAATGCTTTTCTATGAGCACTGCTAGTCCCTATTTTACGGTATCCATGACGATGTCTCATCTAATAATCCTCTTTTTAATCACTTACGCGATTTCTATTTTCTTTTTTAATGCTGTAACAACATCATCTGCAAGATCAGCACCAACTGCAAAACCAAATTCTTGCACTTTTTCAACTATCTCATCATAAGATTTTTTACCAAGATTTTTAACATTTTTTAGATCATTTGTACTCATTAAAACTATCTCACCGATAAGTTTAATGTTTGAACGATCTAAACAGTTAAAACTTCTAGCACTAAGCCCTAAGCTATCTATATGAGTAGTTAATTTTTTAAGATCAGGATTTTCTGCAGCTCTCTCTATTGTAGCTGGAGCTTTCATACTTATCTCTGAATTAAATACTGCTAATTGAGCATACATAATCTCTAAAGAGTTTCTAAATGCGTCAATTGGAGATATCTGTCCATCTGTTTTAATATTTAAAACAACTTTTTCAAAGTTAGGATTATCTTCAACGAGAACATTCTCAATCTTATAAGTAGCACTACGAACAGGAGTGAAATATGCATCTAAAGCGATATAACCATCCTCTAAGCCTTTGCTTGTATCCTCACTAGCAACATATCCAATACCTTGTGCTATCTTAATAGAAAAGTTAAGAGTAGAATCTTCATTCAAAGTAGCAAGTGGAGCCTCAGTAGTTACAACTTCAACTTCACTGTTACTAAGATCACTACCAACTATTGCACATGGACCTGTGAAGCTATAGTTTATCTCTGCTTCAGTAGCGTTATTTAAAAGCTTAAAGCGGATCTCTTTTAGATTTAATATAAAATCTGAGATATCTTCAAGCATACCACGAACTGAATCAAACTCATGTTTTGCACCTTCTATCTTGATAGCTACTGGTGCAAAACCAACAGAAGAACTTAATAAAAAGCGGCGAAGTGGATGAGCTAAAGATATCGCATACCCAGTTTCAAATGGGAATGCTATTATGTTTGCTTCATTTTCACTTATCTGTTCTACCTCAAACTCTTGTGGAGCAAGTGGAGTAGTTTTAATTTTTTTCATTTTTACGCCTTTTATATTTAGTTACTATTTAGAGTAAAGCTCAACGATTAAACGCTCTTCTACAGGGATAACAACTTCTTCACGCTCAGGAAGACGAGTAAATATACCAAACACTTTATCAGCATCGATATCTACCCATGGTGCTAGACCAGTTTGGTTAGTAAGCTCTAAAGCACGAACGATTTGTGCATTTTTCTTAGAAGCTTCTTTAACCTCTATCTTCTGACCTGGTTTTACACGGTAAGAAGGGATGTCAACTTTTTGACCATCTACTAAAAGGTGACCATGAGTTACAAGTTGGCGAGCAAATCTACGAGTAGTTGCAAATCCCATTCTATAAACTACATTATCAAGTCTTTGTTCAATTAGAGTAACAAGGTTTGTACCTGTATTACCTTCGCGTCTTTTAGCTTCAACGAATATTGCACGGAATTGCTTTTCAGAAACACCATACATAAATTTAGCTTTTTGCTTCTCATTTAACTGTAAACCATACTCTGATGGTTTTTTACGACGCTGACCGTGTTGACCTGGAGCATAAGGACGCTTGTCTAACGCAGATTTACCTGCTAAACGACGCTCACCTTTAAGGTTAAGGCTTACACCAAATCTTCTTTCGATTTTTTCTACTGGACCTCTATATCTTGCCATCTAGTCAATCTCCTTAAACTCTACGACGCTTAGGCGCGCGACAACCGTTGTGTGGTAATGGAGTTACATCTTTCATAAATGTAACACGGATACCTTCTATAGCACCAACAGATTTAACTGCAGTTTCACGACCACTTCCTGGTCCTTGAACTCTAATGCCTAACTCTTTAATTCCATGAACTTGTGCTTTTTCAACAGCAGCCTCTACAGCAGCTTGTGCAGCAAACGGAGTTGACTTTTTGCTTCCTTTAAAACCAAGGCTACCAGCAGAACTCCAAGCAATCATGTTACCCATCTCATCAGTAATAGTTACAAGTGTATTGTTAAAAGATGCAGTGATATGACAGATACCACGAGCAACATTTTTCTTTATTACTTTTTTTCTAACAGCTTTTCTTTTTGCCATACTTTAATTCCTTACGCTGAGCCAACAGTTTTTTTCTTACCCTTACGAGTACGAGCATTTGTTTTTGTTTTTTGACCACGGCATGGAAGACCACGACGGTGACGAAGACCTCTATACGAACCTAAATCCATTAATGCTTTGATATCCATAGCAACTTGTTTACGAAGATCACCCTCTACAACATGACTTGCACGGATCTCTTTAGTGATTGCTGCTACATCATCTTCACTTAGTTCATATACTCTTTTGTTATAGTCAATTCCAGTAGCATCTAGAATTAAACGAGAAGTATGTAAACCTATTCCATATATGTATGTTAGACCATACTCTATACGCTTTTTCTTAGGTAAATCTACACCCGAAATACGTGCCATGATTATCCTTGTCTTTGTTTATGTTTAGGGTTCTTGCAGATAACTCTTACAATACCTTTTCTTTTGATGATTTTACAATCATCACACATCTTCTTAGCTGAAGCTCTTACTTTCATCGAAAGTCCTTATTTGTGTATTCTTTGCTGCTTTTAGGCAGTTCTATATACTTCTAGTAGAATCAAAATCCACTAACTTAGCGAAGTTCACCTCAGTCGGTGAATACAATATTTTTTTGCCTGCCAATACTTTTATAGTTTGTAAAAAATACAAATATAAAAATACTCTATTTTCGTTAAAACAGCAAAGCAGGCGTGAATTGTATCCAAAAAAAAGTAAAAAATTTATTAAATACTATATTTAAGTGATTATTATGCTATTATTGGTACAAATAAACATACAGGAAATTAATGCCATTTTCAAAACTCGGTTTAAATAACCACATACTAAAAGCCATAAAAGAGCAAGGTTACACAACTCCAACACCTATACAAGCTCAAGCTATCCCAGCTATTCTTCAAAAAAAAGATATATTAGCAGGTGCTCAAACAGGAACAGGAAAAACTGCTGGTTTTACACTTCCGCTATTAGAATTACTTTCACGCTCAAAAGATATAAATGATACAAAAAGAAAGATTCGTGCATTGATACTTGTACCAACTAGAGAGTTGGCTATGCAAGTTGGTGAGAGTGTGGAGCTTTATGGTAAACACCTACCATTTAGATCTTCTATCATTTTTGGTGGTGTAAAGATAAATCCACAAATAACAAAACTAAAAAAAGGTGTAGATATAGTTATCGCTACACCTGGGCGTTTGCTAGACCATATATCGCAAAGAACTATAAATCTAAAAGAGATAGAGTATCTTATACTTGATGAAGCTGATAGAATGCTTGATATGGGTTTTATAAATGATATAAAAAAGATACTAGCTATAGTGCCTAAGCAAAAACAAACTTTACTTTTTTCAGCTACATATTCTGATGCTATAAAAAAACTATCCGATAAACTTTTAAACTCTCCAACGCTTATAGAAGTAGCAAGAGCAAATACATCTTCAGAGATAGTAAAACAAGCTGTATATCATGTAGATAAAAGCAAAAAGACAGAACTTTTAACACATCTTATAAATGATGGTGATTGGAAACAGGTTCTTGTTTTTACAAGAACTAAACATGGAGCTAACCGTTTATCAGCTCAACTTGAAAAAAGTGGCATCACATCAGCTGCTATACATGGAAACAAAAGTCAAAATGCAAGAATCAAAGCGTTAGCTGAGTTTAAAGAGGGGAAAGTTCGTGTACTTGTTGCTACCGACATAGCAGCTCGTGGCATCGATATAGACCAACTTCCACATGTTGTAAACTATGAACTACCAAATGTTAGCGAGGACTATGTGCATCGCATCGGTAGAACTGGTCGTGCTGGAAACAAAGGTGAAGCTATCTCTTTAGTTTGTGTAGATGAGGATGAGTTTTTAGCAAATATAGAAAAACTTATAAAAAAAGATATCCAAAAAATCTGGATAAAAGGGTTTAAACCAGACCCTAGCATCAAAGCTGAACCTATCAACATGGGTGGAGGTAGAGGTCAAAAAGGAAACTCAAGAAATAGAAATAGAAACAAAAATCGCTAATCCCATATCACACTAACACCATACTCTTGGTTTAGTGTAATATACTTTTTATAATATATCTTTTTACCATACTTTTTACTAAGTAGCTCCACCTCCAAATCTTCACCATCTAAAAGTGTTCTTACCTCTTTATACGATAACCATTTTCCATATTTTGCCAAAGAGTTTTGCCAAATCCTAAAATCACATCTAGCATCTGATGTTAACTCAAACATTTCACCATCTGCACTAATCCAATGAGCATTTGAACAAGCATAAAGTTTTACTTTTTTACCCATTACCTCTTTTTCACGAACCTCTATAACTCCATCATCACAATAAGGGCATTTTCCAAGTGTCATCATTTTTAACTCCTGATGCCATTTTATAAAAACCTTTCCTATAAAATAAAAAATATTTCAATTTGCAAAAAATATACCTAAATGTTACCATTTTAAACAGATATTATAAAGATTAAAATAGTGATTAAAAACTAATCAGAAAAAAATTTAACTATATGTACTTTTGATGTAGAATATTAAAAGCTTCAACAATAGGTAAAATCGTATGAATAATAACTTGATAGTAGTGGGTATAGGTTCTAGTGCTGGTGGGCTTGAGGCTCTTCAAACTATGCTTATGAATCTTCCAGAGATACAAAACTGTGCCTACATAATTGCGCATCATTTAAGTCCAACACATAAAAGTATGATGGTAAACCTACTAGCTAGAACAACTAATCTACCAGTCATAGAGATCACCAGCGGTATAATCATAAAAGCAAAAACTATATATATGACGCCAGAAAATACAGATGTATATGTCAAAGGCAATAAGATATATCTAAAAACTATAGAACACTCTTTTGGTCCAAGACCATCTATAAACTATCTTTTTAGCTCTTTGGCTCAAAGCTATAATGAAAAAGCTATGGGCATAGTGCTATCTGGAACTGGAAGCGATGGTGCGTATGGCATAAGAACCATAAAAGCAGAGGGTGGGATAACCATAGCTCAATCTCCAGCAACAGCAAAATACGATGGGATGCCACTCTCAGCTATAAATACTGGAAAAGTTGATCTTGTAGTACCTATAGAAAAAATTGGTTCTGAGATAGAGAGTATAGTTTCATCTTTAGATAAAAGAATCGAACTCTCATTAAATGACAGATTACTTCAACAGATATATAGGATAATTTTTGATCAACACGGCGTAGATTTTTCACTTTATAAAAAAAACACTATCACAAGACGCATCGAAAGAAGGCTATCTGCATTAAAAATAGATTCTTTGCAAGAGTATCTTAAAATCTTGGAAGATTCCGAAACTGAAGTAAGCATCTTATATCACGATATATTGATAGGTGTTACAGCATTTTTTAGAGATCAAGAGGCTTTTGAAAAACTAAGAGAACAAATAACTGCCATAGTTGCCAAAAAAGAGCAAGGCGAAGAGATAAGGTTTTGGTCAATAGGATGCTCTACTGGTGAAGAGCCATACTCTATAGCGATAATATTATCTGAGATACTAAAAGATAAAATATCAAAATACAAGATAAAAATATTTGCTACAGATATCGATAGTGAGGCTTTAAAAATAGCAAGAAGTGGACTTTATGCCGAAACAGCACTAGTAAATGTTGATAAAGATATCCTAAAAACATATTTTAATGTTCAAAAAAATCAATTTGAGGTAAAAAAAGAGTTAAGAGAGCTTGTAATATTTTCAAAACACAACATAGTAAGCGATGCACCTTTTTTAAGACTTGACCTCATCGTTTGCAGAAATATGCTCATCTATTTTAGCAACACACTACAATCAAAATTCTTTCCTATAATACATTATGCACTTAAAGATAACGGGATACTTTTTTTAGGAAAATCTGAGTCTATAGGTCAACATATAGATCTTTTTAGTCTTATAGACAAAAATGCAAAAATATTCAAATCACAGTTTACTGGCATCAAAGAGTTACCAAAGCTATATAACTACTCATATAACCACGAAAAACTTTTATATGATGATGAGCCAAGATCTATAAAAACAAAAAACGAAGTTGAATATCTAGAAGATATCATCTCTCAAGCTGTTAGGGAGACCGTTTTAAAAAACTGTGTAGCTATAAACTCATCTAACGATATACTCTACATCAAAGGCGACATCCCTTACCTTAGACCAAAAGAGGGAAAGATTAGTAACAATATCTTTAAACTCTTAAACGATGATCTCTCACTAGATCTAAGAAGTGAGCTAAACAAAGCTTCAAAAGATAAAAAAGTAAAACTTACCCCTTTTAGATCTATAAATATTTTTGATGATATTATGAGATATGTAAGGATCATCATAACACCTGTCAAAGATGAAAAAAGTGATGATTGGATATATATACTTTTTTTCCAATCAGAAGAATCACAAAATATAAAAGGGCATATAATATCAGAATCGGATGATAGTGAAGCGATAGAAAAACTTAGTTTAGAGTTAGACAACACTAAGTCACATCTTCAAAATGTTATAGAGGAGCTTGAGAGTTCTTATGAGGAGATGCAAAGCTCCAACGAAGAGCTTCAAAGCTCAAATGAGGAGCTAGAAACAACAAATGAGGAACTCCAAAGCACAAACGAAGAGCTTCAAACTGCATACTCAGAGCTTAGAGTGCTTTATGAAGATAAAGAGAAAAGAACAAAGCAGTTAGAAGAGTTAACTGAAAAACTAAACCAAAAAACTAAAGAATACAGAGAGCAAAAAGAGCTAACTGAGGGGATACTCGATACTGCACCTATAGCTATAACTATGGTAAATAAAACAGGTAGAATCATATATGCAAATAACTTTGCCCAAAAACTTTTCGAACTTTCAAAAAAAGATATAATCAATCGTGTTTACAACTCACAAGAGTGGAAAATCAAATCTTTTGATGGGAAAGATTTAGACAACGAAGATCTACCTTTTTCTATCATAAAAAGAACCTATGAACCTATATACAATATAAAACACACTATAGAGACTGATTCTAAAAGAATATATCTCTCAGTTAGTGGTTCACCTCAGTTTGATTTTGAAGGTCAGTTCCAAGGAGCTGTTTTTTGTATAGAAAACCTAACAGATAACCTAAATCTTCTAGATGATGTCTCCTATTATAAAAACAACCTCAGCTTAGAGATGGAAAATAAGATAAGAAATAGAGAATCAAATCTACTTGAGATCTCTATTTTTGATATTGTTGGAAGTATTAGAAATACCCTCAGTGATCTATCGTTGTTGGTAAATACAATACCTAGTCAAGATCAACAAATACAAAATATCATAAAATTATCAAATGAAACATTTGAACAAATATCTAAATTTTTAGATGATAAGATAGAGTTTTATACAAAAAATATAAATTATGAAAAAAACTCAATCAATAAATCAATCTTAAGCTTTATAGAAAATTTTGACAATCTTATAAAAGCTCATAATATAGAGTTTCATATAAATCTTGACCCATCAATAGATAAAATCGTACAAACTAAAGAGATATGCAACTCTTTGTATCTGATGCTAAGTTTTATAATTGGCTTTGTAAACAACCATAAACTTAAAAAATGTGATATTGAGATTTCAAATGATTATGTCATCACTCATTATATATTGACATTTGAGATTAAATTTAATGAAGATTTAACTTTAAATGAAAATGAGTTAAAACAGGAAATTGAACAACTAAAAGAGGAACTAGAGATAGAGGTATATCTTGAAAAAGGTATTTTTGTAAAGATGAAATTTTAGGAAAAGATTATGGTTTCAATAGGTTTAATAGCTCAAGATGAAAGAAGCTTACATGCATATAAGATAATACTAAAATCTTTGAACCATGATATAGATGCTGAGATTATCATAGATGATAAAAATCATAAAATCACAAGTGAACTTGTGGTAATAGATATAAAAGATAGAAATGGACTATAATGCCCTCAAATTTTCAAACAACATTTCACCCAGTTTTATTTCCTAAAAAGCTACAATTTTTATGAAATACAGGAGAAA
>JAFGVR010000265.1 GCA_016937915.1 Campylobacterales bacterium
GTTACAAAATATGCTATGCTTGGGAGATTTGTCTATATATTTAACATACTCGTAAAAGCTGGTATCCCTATAGTAGATGCTCTAAATGCGGCTGTAGATATAGTAGATAATAAATATATGAAGCAAGAGTTTAAAAAGATAATATTTGCGATTCAAGATGGTAGATCTTTGCATAGTGGTTTTATTGAGTCTGGGTTGTTTAGTAGTATGATTATGCAGATGCTAAAAGCTGGTGAAGATTCTGGAGGTCTTAATAAGATGTTAGATAAGATTAGCATCTATTATGCTAAGAAATATAACGATATAATAGACAATGTTTCAGCTATGATAGAACCTGTTTTAATAGGTGCTATAGCTGGGTTTGTTTTGGTTTTAGCACTTGGTATATTTTTGCCTATGTGGTCTATGGCTGAGAGTATGATGTGATTTGTATATATTATTTTGGAGAATTGGATATTGAGTAATAGGATTTATTATTTAGATGCTATGCGTGGGATTTTGATGCTACTTGGTGTTGTCTTGCACTCTGCACTAGTATATAGCCCAAGTCAGTCTTGGTTGGTTTTTAGTGATGAGTCAACTGTTTTTGCTTCTGTACTTGCTGGGTTGATCCATTTTTTTAGGATGCAGGCTTTTTTTATAGTTTCAGGTTATTTTGCTCTTTTTACACTTAGAAAATACAATATAAAAAAGTTTATTAAGATGAGGGTATCTAGGATTTTGATCCCACTAATCTCAACAGCTTTGACATTAAATCTTTTACAAACATATCTATTGGTAGAACATGGTTATCTTGATACGACGGTAGGGGAGTTCATATTTAACAAAACTTGGCAATCCCACTTATGGTTTTTGGTAAATCTGATCTTTTATTTTTTATTTGCTGCACTATTGGTAAAACTATTTAGAAAAAAAGTTTATAGATTGTTAGAGAAAATAGATGTTATTTTATTGAAAGTTCCATATATTTTCATCTTTTTTTCTCTACCTCTTCTAAATATTTTCTTTGTTAAGTTTTCTGAAGTTTTTGCTTTTGATATCCCAGCTATTATCCATACAGAGAGTTTTTTTCTTTATCTAGCTTTTTTCTTATTTGGGATGTTATTACAAAGTCATAAAGTTATGTTAGAAAAATTTACATCCATTTCACCTATTGTCAGTGTGGTTGTTATACTGATTAGTTTATATATATCGAAATATTATAAGGGAGATATATATGAACTCTTAAAGCTTTATATAGAGTTTTTAGGTATGTGGTTTTGCTCATCTTTATGTTTTTATATATTTAGAAAGTTTTTTAACCATAATTCAAAGTTGTTTAGAACTCTTTCTGAGAGTTCATATAGCATATACCTTTTTCATCATGTTTTTGTGATTATATTTGCTATCTATTTTATAGATATGGGAATCGGTGGATTGTTTGGGATGTTACTTTTAATATCTGTAGTATCTGTAGTTAGTATATCGATACATCTATTTTTTATATCAAAGATTAATATTTTATCTTTTTTATTTAATGGTAAATTTATAAGATGATAGGAGATTTATGGAAAGTGAAGTAGGAGTTTTAACGATAGCTCTCATATCATCTTTTGTTTTGGGTTTTGTTTTTTGGATAATTAGTAAGATAAATGATATATAGTTGATTAGTTTGTAAGTTTAATAACGCTTTTATCGGATGTTAGAGAAAATGTTAAATCAAATTGTAGGGGGAAGTTATATGTTTAAAAAAATATCATATAGTATAGCGGCATGTGCATTGGCACTAAGTTTGCCATTGTGTGCAGATGGTTATGAATCAACAACAGCAAAGTTAAATCAAAATGGTGTTAACGAAGCAATTGAGTCTATGTCAATTAAAATCAATGTAGTAACAGGTTGGAATCTGATAAGTGTTCCAGGATATAAACCTTATAAAAGTGCTGATCTTTTGGGTGGTAGTGATTATATTGATAAAATGTTTTACTGGAATTCTGAAGCACAAGAGTGGAAAATATTTTCTGCAGATGCTGATTTAAAATCAATTATTACATCAAAGGGTTTTGAGAATTTCACTGGGCTTGTTCCTGGAATGGGCTTTTGGATTAATGCCAAAAAACCTTTCACACTTGAGTTTAAAACGAATCTTCAATCATGTCCAGGTGTATATGAAAAAGCTGCAATGGTGACATTAAAAGATGAAACTCTAGGGCATGCTGAAGGAAATTTAAACCCACCAATGTCTATTGGGACATTAAGCTATAGTGAAGCATGGAAAGATGATGGTAGTTTGGGTGATGAGTTTAAAAATGAAGATGGAAGTGTTGATTGGGCTGGATTAGATCCTAGTAAATTTTCTCAAGCTGATTGGGATAGTCCACTTATGTTTAATGCTGATTTACTAGCAAGTAGAGGTTTTAGAGATAATAGTGGTAATAGTTTTAGATTTTTAAACTCTGAAACTTTAAATAAGCTAAATGTAGTTATACAAAAAGATGAACAAATAACTAATGGAGTTGCTCTTTTAAGAGGTTCTATGTTAGAGATGAGATTTGTAGGTGCATCTGAACCGTTTGCACTATATAGACTTGCTAATATAAGAGAGGTTAATGGAGAAAAAGTGTTTGATCTATTTAATGAAAAAACTCAAAAGCCTATTAACTGGAAAGTAGATAAAGTATTGAGTAAAGAGGATTCAACTTGGATCGATCCAGCTGATGCTTTAGGTGTTGCACCAGTGTCAGAGATAGATTTTGCAAATTTAGGTGAAAATGATTTAGATGCACCACTTCCTTCTACTTTAAAAGAACCAATATGTCTTACAACTAATGAAGAAAAGATTGAACTAACAAAGCGCTCTGATGGAAGTTATCCTTTTCCGGAAGATCCAGATTTTCCAAAAGAATGTCTAGCTAGTAGTAGTGATGAGAACTTTTTTCCAGTATCGGATGCTGAATTGTTAGCATATGTTAATCAAGCCGCTGACTCTTTAGTAGAAACAGGAGAAAATAGTGAACCTACTTTTGATCCTTGTGATGTCAATCAAGATGGTTCTGTAGATCAAACTGAAGCTGACCAGTGTGCAGATATAGGTGCAGTTACAGATGCGCAAGAAGGTGTTTTAGAAGATGAATCTCTTGTAGAAACAGGAGGGAATACTGAATCTCTACCTGAAGAGGGATCAGATGTTCTTTCAGAAATGGCAGGGAGTACAGAAGTCATTTTGGAAGATGGAACTACTGCTACAACAACAAATATGTTTTAAAAATCTATAAGATTTTAAATACTACAAGTGACAAATTCTGATATACCTCTAAATTATTTTTAGGGGGTATGTAGCTATATTTGTTCTATTTTATTTAATGGATATACTCTCTTAAAGCGTTAAAATAAAACCTTGTAGATTCGTCTTTATAAGAGATATCTACATGGTTTTCTGAGTTTCCCATAACTTCATTTTTTGGGTAAATATATTTTTCTACAAATGTTATGTTTTTTAACCCTTTTAGTATCTCTTGTTGTTTTGCTATCGCTTCTTTATATTTTTCTGATAACTGATAATGAAGAGTCCCTTGAATATAAAGGACTTTAACACTCTTATCTTCTAAATACTTATCGATCATTTTAATCTCATCTATCTTAGTTTTTCCTATCTTTGATAAGCTTGCATATTTGTTATTATTTATCTCTTTGAAAATATCTCTACCCCCATTTTTATATGTTGGGATTTGATGATTTTGTCTTATCTGGTCCACTGCTTTTTGTTTCATAGATGTATATACTTCTGAGATATTTAGATAATTAAATTTAAAACATTCAAATCTATCGATAAAGTTAAGCTCTATAACTTTATCTGAGTTTAAATCACCAAGTGTTGAACAATACCCACCAACAACAAACTCTTTATGCCATATCATAGGGGTTTGCATTATGATTATATATTTGACATCTTTATTATTTTTGATGGTATGCCTAATCATATTATATGTAGCACCAAAACTGTGTGCATCTGCTGTTAATGATAGATTGAGTGTTTTTAAACCAATCAGATCCGAAAATAGTTTTTCA
>JAFGVR010000266.1 GCA_016937915.1 Campylobacterales bacterium
AAAAAACTTACCGCTTTTTTGGCATCTATCTTTTAAAAACTCTAATCTGTAGTAGTTCATAGATAAGAAATAACCCACTAAAACAACTACAAAAAATATTTTAGCGTGAAGCCAACCATTACCAGCAAATCCAAGCTCAAAAGCCATATAAAGACCGCTGATAATAGTAGCATACATCGCAGGGACTCCGATATACTTATATATCTTCATCTCCATAACCTTTACAACTTCTACAAAACCTTTGTTATCGATATTTTCTGCATGATAAACAAAGAGTCGCGGCATATAAAAAAGTACCGCGAACCAAGATGTAAAGGATAGAATATGGAACCATAAAATCCAGCTATACATCTTCTAATTAGTCGATTATCTCTAAATCTCTGATAGAGTCAGTTCCATGTGCTACAACTTTATCGTGTAAACGACGAAGTGATTTTGTAGCTCTCTCGATAGCTAAATCGATAGCAGTATCAAGATCCTCATCTGATTGGTTGATAACAACTGGAGTAGCGTGTGCTATACGGATATCAAACTCCACTGCTACACCTTTTTTTTCAGTTTTAGCCACAACATTTACAGTTGTAATATCTAAATTGTATTTAGAAAAACTCTCAACAGCACTCTCGATATGTGCTCTTATACCATCATTTAAAGTCAAATCTTTTGCTCTGATTTGTACATTCATCATATATCCTTTTTTTTTCATAAACTTGAAAGAATCTGCGAATTCTAGCAGAAAAAAACTTTGAAAATACTATTTTAAAGCTTTATTTTAAGTCGAAAATGTCATCATCTTTTTTTTGTTCATCAGTTTTTTCATTTGAGCCACTGTGTCCACCTTGAGAAAAACCTGCCATTTTAAGTTTTAAATCAGATGGGCTTGTAGCATTTTCAAGTGCGACCTCTTCAGTTATAACTTTTTCATTATATAGATCAAATAATGATTGGTCAAAACTTTGAGATTTGTAATGACTTTTACCTTTTTCTATAGCATCTTTTATCTCATAATCTCTATTTTCCATGATAAGTCTCTCTATAGTAGGTGTACGAACAAGTATCTCCATAGCAGCACGTCTTTTCCCATCTACTGTTTTTACAAGTCTTTGGGAGATTACCCCTTGGATAGAACTAGCCAAAGAGAGTCTTATCCTATTTTGTTCAGCTGTTGGAAATGTAGAGATGATACGATTTATGGTCTCTTTTGCATCTGTTGTGTGAAGTGTTGAGAACACCAAATGTCCAGTATCTGCAGCGTGAAGTGCAAGGTTTATCGTCTCGATGTCACGCATCTCACCAACAAGTATGATGTCTGGGTCTTCACGAAGTGCCGATTTTAAAGCGTTTGCAAACGATAAAGTATCTTGCCCAACTGAGCGTTGATTTACGATGCAGTTATTATCTTTGTGAACAAACTCGATAGGGTCCTCTATGGTGATGATATGTTTTTGTTTCGTTTGGTTTATCCTATTTATCATAGCAGCTAGTGTTGTTGATTTACCACTACCTGTTACACCTGTAACTAAAACAATGCCCCTTTCTTTTTGAACAAAATCCTCTATAACTTCTGGAAGTTTTAAAACACTTATATCTGGTATCTCTAGCGGGATAACACGAAAAACAGCGGAGATGCCATTCATCTGATAAAAGATATTTACACGAAAACGAACCTTATCATCAAAAGGGTAAACAAGGTCCATATCTTTTTTCTCGACAAACTCCCCATATCTATCACCCAAAAGCTCTTTTGCAAAAGATTCTGCTTGTTCCTCTGTAAAAATATCTTTACCAAGTTTTTGGATGCTCCCTTGGATCCTTGCTCGAAAGACAGAACCCGCTTTTATATGCAAGTCACTTCCGTTATGTTTTACCATGTGAGCAAGGTAAGCCCTTACCTTTTTTAGCTCATCAGCTGGACTTATCATAGCGTTTCCAATATCTCTTTAAAAGCATCTTTAAAAGCATCTAAACCATCAGCTATCTGCTTATCTAAAACAGCTTCAAAATCTATACCGCATCCGCCAACTTTCTCAATGTGAGCTTTTATAATCTCATCTGAGATTGGGAGTGCTTTTTGTTTTTTTGTATTTGCATCAAACGCTTTTATAGTATCGATTGGTGCAGTGTTTACACTGTTATAAGCTAGTAAACTCTCAACATAATAGTGAGCTGGAAGTGAATCATCTTTTACACCAGTACTTGCAAACAATGCTCTACAACCTAAAACTTTCATCTCCTCTATAGCATTATAGATATCTGCAGTATTGTAGATACCAGTTAGTGCAACAGGAGTTTCACACTCTTTTAGTTTAGCATCCAAAGCACGATCAACGCGGCTTACAAAGATGCTTATAACTGTATCAACTTTTTTCCCATATCTCTTAACTCCAGTTTCAAACGCTTTTGCACAAGAGATGGCTTGTGATTTTTTAAAGATAAGAGTAGCGTTTACTGGGATGCCACATCCACTAAGCTCCTCCATCGCCTTATATCCAGCATCAGTTGCAGGAACTTTTATCATCACATTTTCTCTAGCAATCGTTTCAAAAAGTCTTTTCCCCTCAGCTATGGTAGCTTCTGCATCATCACAAAGATACGGATCAACCTCGATGCTCACATACCCATCATCACCTCTATCATAAAGCGGTTTTAAAACATCTGCTGCTTTTTGGATGTCATAGATAGCTACGACCTCATACTTCTCTTTTGCACTCAAATCACCAAGAGATGCAAGTTGCTCTTTATACGCTGGTGAAGTTAAGATAGCACTTTTAAAGATAGCTGGATTTGAAGTAGCTCCATTTATCACACCTTTTTCTATCAGTTCCCTAAACTCATTGTCCAAATAATCTCTCTCTATAAAATCAGCCCACAAAGAGAATTTTAAATCATCTATATACATACACTACACCTTAAAAAAATTATCTCTCATTGTATCAAATCTTTCCAAAAGGGTTAGTATCAACATGTGTAAAAAACTTAGAACATACACTATATCCATATCAGCATATACTGCTTTTTCAAAATCATCAATAAACAAGTGGTATTCAAATATGATATCGTTATAAAAGGTTGTTTGTACAAAGATAAGTGATATTAATGTGAAACTAAAAAAGATTTTTTTTGAAAAACAGTAAATGTAAAGATTTAAAATATATGTAGATATAAAAAGGGTCACAAAATAAAAAAAGTACATATTTGAGCTAAAAAGCTTAACTAACAGAAGATGTAATAAAGTCGCACATAAAAGATATAAAATCTTTTTATGGAAGATAAACTTTGTCTTGCATCTCATTATATTCACTTTTTGCATCGCTATCGCAAGTGATTCCACCTCCGCTTTTATAGATGTAACCGTTTTTTGTTTTTTCGATGAAGCGAATCATCACCCCACTATCTAAACTCTCACCATCAAAAACACCAAACACACCTGTAAAATAGCCTCTATCATACCCCTCACTCTGTTCTATTATCTCAACTGTACTTTTTTTTGGAGTACCGCTGATACTTCCAGCAGGTAAGAGTGATTTTAAAATGTCTCCTATTTTATTTTGCCAATCATCATCCAACTCTCCGCTTATGTGTGAGCTTACTTGCAAAAGCTCTTTCTCTCCTGCAAAGATCTTTTGAACATACCTAAACTGATCAACTCTAACTTTTTTTGAAACAATGCTTAGATCATTTCTAAGCAGATCCACAACCATTACATGCTCCGCCATCTCTTTTGCATCGCTTAGTATCTTCTCTTTTGCATCTTCTATACTTGCATCAATTGTCCCTTTCATAGGGTAAGTGTGGATTTTATTATCTTTTATCTTGATAAACGATTCAGGGGAGAAGCATACAAACTTATCTTTATATCTGAGTTTATAGTGTGCATTTGCAACATCATATATCTCTTTTAAAGTCAGGTTTGTATCTATCTTGGTTGGCTGAGTTAGGTTTAAAAGGTATGTATCACCAGCTTTTATATGCTCTTGGATGGAGTCAAATTTTTGTTTATACTCTTTAAATGTTACTGATGATTTTTCTAAAAAATTGTTATGTTGTTTATAAGTATGGTTTGCATCTATGCAAAACTCTATATTGTTTCTCTCAAGCTCATCAAGTAAAAAAACTTCCACTTTCAAAGCTTTAAAATCGGTAATGAAAAGAAAAGCTCTTTTCTCTTTACCTAATTCATTTAAAAGTTCAAAACTCATTTATGAGTTTAGTATCAACTTTTTAAGTACGGCCATTCTAACAGATACACCGTTTGATACTTGTTGAAGCACTTTGCATCTCTTATCTGCTAAAAGTGCATCTGATATATCTATGTTTCTGTGAACTGGTCCTGGGTGAAGAAGGATTATGTCACGATCACCAACAAGCTCCTCAGTTATACAAAAATCACTAGCATAGTCTTTTAAAGATGCATAATTTTGAGATGAGTGTCTCTCTGTTTGAGTTCTTAAACTCATGATAGCATCCACCTCATCTATTATCTCTTTTAAATGATGTGTAGTTCTAAGAGTTGTTTTTGGCAAGAAGTGTGGTGGTGCTACAAGAATAACCTCAACACCAAAACGGGTTAAAAGCTCTATGTTTGAGTTTGCTACACGGGAGTTTTTTATATCCCCAACAATAGCTATCTTTTTCCCCTCAACATTTCCAAAATGTTGCTTTAGAGTAAAAAGGTCTAAAAGTGCCTGAGTAGGATGAGCGTGAGCACCATCACCAGCATTTATGATAGATGCTTTTGTGTTTGTTGAGAGTATCTGCGGTACACCTGAATTTTGATGACGAACTATCATAGCATCTGGACCCATAGAGTCTAAGTTCATAGCAGTATCAACAAGTGTCTCACCCTTAGCAGTTGAGCTTTTTGCAACATCAAGATGCACTATCTCAGCACCAAGCCTTTTTGCAGCTATCTCAAATGAGCTTTTAGTTCTTGTAGAGTTTTCAAAAAACAAAGTTATGATAATCTTATCTTGAAGGATTCTGTGAAATCCACCCTTGCTAAACTCCTCAGCATCTGCTAAAAGTTCCTCTATCTCTTCTTTTGTGAAATCATCTGTACGAATTAAGTGTTGCATCAAAACCTCTTAAAAATTTTACAAATTATACAACACATCGCAGATTTTGTCCATATCGCTACTAACTTTTAAAACCTCAAAACCAGTTTCTAAAAAATAAGGTTCACTCACTTTTGCAAAACTCTCATCGCCACTTTTACAGTTAAATACAACTAGATTTTTTATCCCTTTTGCATCTAAAGCGTTTTTACTAAGCAAAGTATCGTTTATGCATCCAAGTGAGCAGTGGGTAACTAAGAGTGCAGATGCCCTAAAATATTCTATCAAATCTATCATCATATACTCTTTATCAACAGGGACATAAAGCCCACCAGCCCCCTCTATCAAAAGGATCTCACAAAAAGATTCTAGTTTTGCTATAGCCATATCAACTTTTTTTATATCAAACTTTTCACATCCTGATGCCACAAACGGTGCAGCTGGAAGTTCATAGGAGATGGGAACTATCTCACTCACTTTTATATCTCTAAACTCACCGTTCAACCCTTGAACTGCCTCTAAAAGCTCACTTCCATCAAGATAAACTCCACCCACTACACCTGTCTCGATAGGTTTGATAACACCAACTCTAAACCCTTTAGATGCAAACTCTTTTAAAAGAAGTTTTGTAGTATATGTCTTACCTATATCGGTATTTGTTGCAGTTATAAAGATTCGTTTAACCATTTAAAAATACCTATAATCTATAAAATAATATTATAGAGTTTTATCCAGGAAGACCTGTCATTCCTCCAGCTCCACCCATCTGACCCATCATGCTTTGAAGCTGTTTCATCCCATTTTTACCAGAGAATTTTTTAGCCATTTTTCCAGCATTTTTGAACTGTTTTATCATACGATTTATCTCAGCTTGAGTAAGTCCACACCCTTTTGCTATCCTTATCTTTCTGGAGTTGTTTAAAAGATCTGGATTTTCACGCTCTTTTGGTGTCATAGATGAAACCATCGCTTTTATATTTTTAAGCTCACTAGAGTTTTCAAAATCAAAATCTTTTATAGCTTTACCCATATTGCCCATACCAGGGATCATACTTAAAAGTGAACTCATAGAACCCATCTTTTTCATAGATTCCATCTGCTCTAAAAAGTCATTGAAGTTAAACTGCCCTTTTTTTATCTTTTGAGTTAGTTTTTTAGCTTGTTTCTCATCGATTATATCAGCTGTTCTCTCAGCTAACCCCTCGATATCTCCAAGCCCCATAAGACGGTTTATAACACGATCAGGCATAAAAACTTCAAGATCTTCCATCTTCTCACCGCTACCGATAAAACGAAGAGGAACCTCTACTTGACTAGATAACCCTAATGCTACACCACCTTTAGAATCACCATCATACTTTGAGAGGATTACACCATCAATTCCTATTTTTTCTTTAAATGTAGTAGCAGTTCTAACTGCATCTTGCCCTGTTAAAGAGTCTGCTACATAAAATATCTCAGTAGGTTTTGCAACTTTTTTAACAGCAGATAGTTCATCCATAAGCTCATCATCTATAGCCAAACGACCAGCTGTATCTATAAGAACTACATCATAAATCTTATCTTTTACATATTTTAGTGCTGCTTCAACAACCTCAACAGGATTTTTTGTAGCTTCATCTTCATAAAGTTCAACACCAATTTGCTTAGTGATTTGACGAAGCTGTTCAACTGCTGCTAGACGCTGTAAATCGGCTGCTACTATAAGTACTTTTTTCTTTTTATTTTTAAGATATGTTGCAAGTTTACCAGTAGTAGTTGTTTTACCAGAACCTTGAAGACCTGTCATCAAAATAACAGTCGGAGGATTTGGAGCAAATACAAAACCTTTGTTCCCACCAACTTCTAGAAGTTCATTTAGAGCATTTCTTAGAGCATCTAAAAATTGATTTTTACCAATCCCCTTCTCTTTTGTTTCTATCTCAACTTTTAAGATTAAGTCTCTTACAACTTTATGGTTAACATCTGCTTTTAAAAGAGATTTTTTAAGTTCGCCTAGTGCTTTTTTAAGTGTCTTTTCATCATCAAATGTACGAATTTTTTTAATAGCTGCCGTAAACGAACCTGTTAGCGTATCAAACATAAAATACCTCTTTATCTTAATTTAAAATTTTTCGCGATTATATCAAAGAGGGGCTTTTGTGAGGTTTAAGTAAAAAAGTATATATAGCCATATCTTTTTAGATATGACTTAAATTAGCCTAGTCTAACCCTAACAGACTGTTCATGTGCAGTAAGACCTTCAGTGTTTGCTATGAGTGCACACTGCTCACCTATCTCATTTATCCCTTTTTTAGAAAATGAGATTATTGAGCTTTTTTTCATAAAATTCTCAACCCCTAGAGGTGAGTAAAACTTAGCAGTACCACCTGTTGGAAGCGTGTGGTTTGGTCCAGCTACATAGTCCCCTATCGCCTCAGGTGTGTTGTGACCTAAGAATATAGCTCCAGCGTGTTTGATGCTAGGGAGTAAATCAAAAGGTGATATAGTCGCTACTTCAAGGTGTTCAGGTGCTATTTTATTCATAAGCTCTACCGCTTCATCCATAGTCTCAGTCACTATGATAGCTCCCCTCTCCTCTATAGATTTTCTAGCTATCTCTTGACGAGGTAGTTTTTGAAGCCACTCTTCAAGCTCCACTTTAACCGCATCAGCTAATTTTTGAGATGGAGTTATGAGGATAGAACTTGCCATCTCATCGTGTTCAGCTTGACTTAACATATCTATCGCCATGTGATTAGCGTTTGCACTATCATCTGCGAGTATCCCTATCTCACTAGGCCCTGCTATCATATCTATGTGAACATCACCAAAAACCATCTTTTTAGCCGTAGCTACAAATATATTTCCAGGCCCTGTTATAACATCAACTTTTGGGATATTTTCAGTTCCATAAGCCATAGCAGCTATCGCAGATGCTCCACCAACTTTGTAAACTTCACTTACACCACACAAGTGACAAGCTGCAAGTAAAAGTGAGTTTGGCTCATTTTCAGGTGTTGGTGTACAAACTACAATATTTTCAACTCCTGCCACTTGAGCTGGGATAACATTCATCAAAAGTGATGATGGATACGCAGCTTTCCCACCAGGGATATAAAGCCCTGCACTATCAACTGGAGTTACTTTTTGACCAAGGATTGTTCCATTTGCCTCATCATCAAACCATGACTTTGGTTTTTGTTTTTGGTGGTATGATTTGATTCTATCATAAGCTAAGTGAAGTGCATCTTTTAAATCTTTATCTAATTTATCATAAGCATCACTCATAGACTTAGTTGATATTTTAAGATCTGCATCACATTTTGGTTCCCACTTATCAAACTTTGCTATGTGTGAGAACAAAGCTTTATTTTTATCTTTTTTTATCTCATCTATGATGCCACCAACTATAGAGCTAACAGTTGCGATGTCCATCTTTCCACGCCCTAAAAGCTCCTCAAACTCAGCTTGAAAATTTTCGCTTTTTGAATTTGTAAAAATCATTATATCCCTTTGCTTTGTTTTTTAAATTGTTGCTCTACTATCGCTAAAGCTTCTAAAAATTTATCTTTCTCTATGTAACCCAAAATCGGTTGAAACATCGGTTCACCATCTGGTTGTAAAAACCAAATCCCAGGAAGTCCAGGAGTTGCACGAGCTAAATCATCAGGGATATAGTCATTCTCATTTGTCCAAGATACAACTGAGATAAAATCTCTATTTAGAGCTTTTATCACTTTTTCATCTTTTAAAGTCTCATCTTTTAAAAGTACGCAGTATTTACAAGTATCACGAGAGATGATAAATAAAACTGGTTTATCCTCTTTTTTAGCTTTTATCATCGCATCATGATAATCTTTTGACCAATTTAACTCTGCTCCAAAAATAGAAGATACAAATAGCATCATCAAAGCAATTTTTTTTATCATTTTTTTATCCTTCTTAAAATCTCTTTAGCACATTCCTCTGCACTTTTATCTGTCACATCTACAACTATATCTGCAACCTTTAGATACTCTGGGCGTCTTTGTTCATAAAGCTCTTTTGCCTTCTCCATATCACTTAAAAGTGGTCTTTTTTGTAGTTTTTTCTCTGCGTTTGGATGCTCTTTGATGCGTTCTATGATTGCATCAAAACTAGAATCAAGAAGTACAACCTTACCTATCTTATCTAGATTTTTTTGTTTATAAAACCCACCACCTGTTGAGATGATAGTATTTTTAACACTTTTTTGAAGCCATTTTGCTACTTTTTTCTCTATCTCTCTAAAGTAAACCTCACCCTCATCTGCAAAGATGCTTTTTATCTTTTTGTTCTCAAGTGACTCTATCATATCATCCGTATCTATAGCCATATATTCAGACTGCCTTACAATCTCTCTAGCTATAGTACCTTTACCAACACCCATAAAACCTATTAAAATCAAATTTTTCACTATCTTACATCTCCAAACATACTCATATCAAAATCAGGTTTAGTTTTTTTTGTTTTAACATATAACCTTACTGGTAGTACGATATTATACTGCAAAAGTACCATACTAAAAATAAAACAAAGTGCGAAAACCTTTAAAAGTGGCAGATAAAAAAACGATGCCACAAACCCTAAAATAGAGATTATAAAAAGATAAAACTGCACTTTTAAGTACCTTTTATCTATCATCTCATTTATAGTTGGTATGCTCATATATCCAGATGCGTTTAGGTGAAACCACACTAAAAAAGGGATGATTTTATAAAGCATCCCAACCATTATACTCATGATAAATCCACCACCTATAAAGATAGATGCCAAAACTATATATTCATCTAAAATAAGCTCACCAAAAAACCAAACCAACACCCCTATGGCTAAAGAGATGCTAGATGTTCTCCAGTACCAAATAGTGACATCACTTATGGGGCGACGGCGTTTGTTTAGTTTTATCCAAACTGTAGTTGCAAATGCAAAAAAGAAAAGGGAGATTACAAACTTAGCCAAAAAGTCAAACTCACCAACAAGATTTAAAACCATCCAAAAAATGAGTCCAAAAGCGATGATATTTACAACCCTCTTTTTACAAAAAGATTTAAAATGGGGAGCTACATAAAACATAGGCAGCACTTGAAAAGATACACTCACTATCAAGATACCAGCAAAACCAAATATCGCCCAAACACTGTGGATATTTGCGATGCTAAGATGTGTAGCATCTATATCTTTTACCACATATCCATATAAAAGATACACACCAATCACTACTATCCCCATAGCAAAAGCTACACTTATACGCATCCCTTTTATGGTTGGTGTTAGATTTTTTACACCATTTATCGCAAAAGCTATCCCAAAAAGGATGATAAAAAATCCACCACCCAAAAGTGCAGATGCTACTGCTAAGATAGCAGATGAGTTTATATAAAATCCAATACTAAAAGATAATACTCCAAAAACTAAAAGAAGATGTGATGCGGTTGAGAGAAGCTTTGGTTTTGGTATCTTTGCTCCAGCTAAAACTGGTAGCATCTGGGTCAAAGCACCAACCATCACAAAACCAAAAAAGCCAATAGTTAAAAGATGTGTAGCGATGATAGACTCTACGCTAAAGCGACTTAAAAACAACTCACTTGGGGTGAAAAAAACAAACAATCCAAAAAGAACTCCAAAAAATGGAGCTGTGATAAAAAACTTAAGTGGCACCCATATAGGGGGTGCTTGGTCTGTTGATAATCCTTGAAATTCCACTACACTCTACTCAACTATCATAGAATCCATCATATCAACTATTCTAGCTGATTCGGTAGCTAGATGTTGCTGAGCCATAGGGTATAGCATCTGCTCCTCTTTCATATTGTGTTGTTGCAAAAGTATCATAAGTGTCTCACAAGTTCCAAAAAACTTATCTTTGTTATCTGACTCTATTGATTCTAAAAGCTGTTTCATTAAACCTCTCATCTGCGTATGCTCATGTCTCATAACCGCAGTTGGACCTTGAGTGATCCCTGTTTTTTGTTCAAACTCCAAAAACATCACACGCTCTTCCATCTGAAAATGTCTCTCGGTCTCTTTGATAAACTCCTCTGCCAAGCTTTTTGCATCACCCAAAAAGGTCATAGCAGCCTCCTCCATCTTTGCAAATAGCCCATCACATTTTCTATGATCATTAGTCAAATACCCTTTTATTGAATCCATTTTTACACCTTATATGAAATATTTATATGTATTATATTAAAATAACGAATCGATTTCGTTATCACAAATCAATAATTTTAAAAATAAAGGGGTATTTTTGTTGAAAAAAAACTTGAAAACTAGAGCTGTTTTTCTTATTTTATTTTTATTTTCTATGGCAATTAGTTTAAATATAAATATATCTAACAAAAATCAAGAAGTAGTAAAAGAACTTGATAAAAAATCAAAATTAATATCTCAAAGCTACAATGCTGTTACATACGAAATAACCCAAAATGCGATATCTACAAGTTCAATAATATATCAAGATGAGATAGTGATAGAGACCATCAAACAAGCACTAAATAGTGATGAAAAAACTCAAAAAATTTTAAGAGAAGCTCTACAAAATCACCTTTCACCACTTTATGAGATGATTAAATCTGAAGGTGTGGTAAGTTTTCATTTTGTACTTCCAAATAGACTATCGTTTTTAAGAGTGCATCAACCTCAAAAATATGGTGATAATATATCTTCAGAGAGATTTACTTACGATAGAGTTTATAGAATAAATGAGGAGAGTTTTGGACTAGAAGATGGTGTTTTTAATACAAGTTTTAGACATGTTTTTCCACTTTTTGACGAAGATAACATATATATAGGTGCATTTGAGATCTCTTACTCTTTAGATTACATAAGAAAACTTATGAAAGATATAGATGACATCGAGACAAAATTCTTTTATGGTTTAGATTCTATCTCAAATTTAGAATTAAAAGAAAAAATAAAAGATGGTAAACCATTTTCAGTATATAAAGAGATGGAATCTGGAATAAAAGTATTCTCATACCTTCCACTCTATAATGCAAAAGGTGACAAGATTTTAGGTTACCTAACTCATGAATCTACAAGTGATTATATAGAGAATATATTGGAGAGGGAAAAAAATAAGATATTTTTATCTTTTATAACCCTTTTTGTATTTTTTGCACTTCTATATAGACTTACTATATATCAACAAAATCTAGCAAAAGAGAGGGAGAGATTTCAACTTGCTATAGATAGCTCAAATGATGGGATTTGGGACTGGAAAATAGAT
>JAFGVR010000267.1 GCA_016937915.1 Campylobacterales bacterium
ACTTCTTAACTGGTTTTTCAAAAAAAGGGAAACTAAATGAACTATATATGGCTCCATCACAGATAAAACCAAAACTTCTATCTCTTATTCATAACGAAACTAGAAAAGGGGAAAATGGTCAAATCATCGCAAAACTAAACTCTTTAGTTGATGAAGATATTATCCGTGCTTTATATAAAGCTAGTCAAGCTGGTGTAAAGGTTGATCTTATAGTAAGAGGAATTTGTTGTTTAAAACCAAATGTAACTGGGGTGAGTGAAAATATAAGAGTTATCTCTATTTTGGGTAAATACCTTGAACATCCAAGAGTTTTTTACTTCAAAAACGATGCTACTCAGATATATATCTCATCAGCAGACTGGATGCCAAGAAATCTTGTTAGAAGGATAGAACTGTTAACAGCTATAAAAGATGAAGCTTCAAAAGAGAAAATAATTCAGATTTTAAAGATGCAGATATCTGATAATACTCTTGCTTATGAGCTTCAAAGTGATGGTTCATATATAAAAGTTTTAGGTGATGAGACAAATAAAATAAACAATCATCAGATGCTAGAAGATCATGTGAACCGTGTGGCAAAAGCGGTAAAAAAAGAGACACCAAGCAGTGCTTTAGAGTTAGCAAATAGATTGTTTATAGAGAGCTAAAATGATACATAAATTTAAAGATATAACTCCAACTTTAGGCAATGGTACTTGGGTGGCACCTTCGGCTGATGTTGTCGGTGATGTAGAGTGTGGAGAGGATTGTTCTATCTGGTTTGGGTGTGTAGTGCGTGGTGATGTTCACTATATAAAGATAGGGGATAGAACAAACATACAAGATTTGAGTATGATACATGTCACACATTATAAAAAAGATGATAAAAGTGATGGAAATCCAACTATCATAGGTAGTGATGTAACTGTAGGGCATCGCGTTATGCTTCATGGATGCACAATTGAAGATGCTTGTCTTATCGGTATGAGTGCTACCATACTTGATGGTGCGGTTATAGGTAAAGAGAGCATCGTCGGAGCTGGAGCGTTAGTTACTAAAAATAAGGTATTTCCACCAAGAAGCCTCATCATGGGTAGTCCTGCTAAAGTGGTAAGGGAACTTAGTGAAGATGAAGTAAAAGAGCTTTACGCCTCAGCTAAGAGATATGTTGAGTTTAAGAGGGATTATCAGACATAGGGGGAGTGAGTCTTGTATTGACTCCCCTTTTTTATGTAAACACCACTATGAAACTAATAAAATTATAAACTAAATCACTTCATAAATATATTTTTTAAAATAATTTACATATAATGAACCTATATGAATAAAAAATAAAGGATTTGTTATGAAGTTTTTAACCTTGATACTTTTACTTGTATATTGTGCTTTTGGTTTTGAAAAAGTGGGGCAGATAAGTGGAAGTTTTACAAAACTGGAAAAAATAGGTGGCACAAACTATGTAGTTTCAGCTACTACTGCTAATTCTGAAGTTGGTGATAAGTATGGATTTGTCATTTTGGATTATAGCGATGTATCTGATATCAAGATAGTATCTGAGTATTTTACATCTGCCACAGTTGAGGATATCACTGTAGATGGAGATACTTTGTATTTGGCTGTATATGATGGTGAAGCTGGATTAGAGGTTGTAAACATCTCAAATATTGAGTCTCCTTCTAAAATAAAGTCAATTGCATTGACAGATGATCCATATTATGCAAAAGGTTGGAGAAGTTCACTTTCTCCAAGCAAAGAGATACTTGCTGTTTCTTCATACTATAAAACAGTTTTATTTGATGTTTCTACACCTTCAAATCCATTAAAAGTTACTACAATAGAAAATAGTGCAAATGCCATTGTCTTTACTAAAGACAATAACTATCTGATGCTTTTGAATGACAATACAGATTCGTATGTGTATAATATAGCAGATTTGTCAAATATTGCTTTGGTAGGTAGCTTAAAAGATTATAATTATTGGATATCTGGTGCTGTTTTATTAGATGATGATCAAAAACTTTATGTAGCTAACTCTCTTGGTGGAGGTTTAGTTATGTATGATGTATTAAAACAAAATGATGATAGCATACTTATAAACAATGCTATTAAAACTACAGCTACTCAGGCATCAAGTGGAATCGCTTCTACTAGTGATGAAGAGATAGTTTACTTTACATCTGGAAGCTCAGATGGTTCTTGGCAGTTAAGTAAATATGATACTAAAACAAATACTCAAACAACAATTGAATTGAATCCCTCTGGAATAGCCATAGATATGGTCTTGAGTGATGATGAAAAATATCTTATTGTATCTCAAAACAATTCAGGATATGGTGATATATTTATAGTGGATACAAATAGATCTATATCATCAAATGAAGATAATACTACAGAAGATGGAGATACATATACTATTTCAGTAAAACCTGGTTGGAGTATGGTTGGTGCAACAGATGATTATAATATTGTCCAACTTCCAGATGAGATAGATATAGCATGGAGATATGAAGATGGTATATGGAAATTGTATTGTAAAGATACATCCAATAGTACTAATTATGGTTATGAACAATTAAGTGTAGTACATAAAGGGGAGGGTTTTTGGGTTAAAAATAATTCATCGAGTGATGTAAATATAATAATGTCAAAAACTTCTCTAAATGAAGATACAATAGATGAAGCTGAGGTGGTTTTAGGTATAGGTTCAACAGCTACAGAATATCTATCTTTATTAAAACCTATGTTTGATACAGTAGCACTTTATAAAGATCCTATAAGTAGTTATTTAAAAACAGCTATGAAAGATTTAAATGGCAGTTGGATAAGTACAGATATACCACTAACACAAAATAGTTCAAAATTAAGAGCAGATGTATCTTATCTAGGAAGTGATATATATGGGGTATATCAAAACAGTGATGGAAAACTTGCATTTTTATCATCAAATGATTATGCTCAAACATGGAATGATTCAAAAGTTTTAGATGATGTTAGTTCAAATATAGAAGCAGACATAGTATCTTATGGTTCAAAAATTTTTGTATGTTATCACAGTCATAATGATTACAATTTAAATTTTGCTTTTTCAGAGGATGCTGGAGATACATGGAGTTTAGAAAAAAATATATATGGTAGTGAAGCAGGTTATGGATGCTCTATAGGATATGATGGTGTAAGAGATATAGTTTATATAGCTCATGCCATAGGACATGCTACACAAGGCGGAGTTGTTGTTTCAAAACTTGATAGATACAACACTCTTCCTTGGTCTCATAAAATTATAGAAAACGATGGTAGCACAATAAACTTACCTTCTATAAAAGTATCGTATGATAATGTTAAACTAGTTTATAACAACTATGACTTATCTAACAATGTTAAAGAATTAAAATTTGCTATCTCTATAGATGAGGGTGATACATACGATATAAAAACTATAGATACGATAGAAAATTTTAAAGGAAGTGCTACTGTATTGTCTGCAAAAAATGATGATGTGGCTGTGACTTATGCTGCTTCTGGAAAAACAAAAGTAGCAAAATCTTTAGATAATGGAGTGACATGGAGTTTAAAAGAGATAGGAACGATTGACACAAATATACAGTTTTTCAGACCAGCTGGTTATTTTAAATATGTAGATAGTTATACCAATCTTTATCAAACACTTTATGTAGATGCACAAGGTAATCTGAGATTTTATAGTGAATAAAAATTATTAATTATTTAAATTTATACTTCTTTTTAGAGTTGGTATTTGGAAGTGTAGTGAAATTTTAGGAGTCTTAAAAATAAACTCCTAATATAAGGGCTAAATCAAGAAAGAAGAGATAGATCCAATAAGTCCACCAAAAACTCCACCCCAAACTACAAGCCATCCAAGATGCTCTTTTATGATGAGTTCTATCATCTCTTTTACCATTTGAGGGGTTAGTTCAGCTAACCTTGCATCTATTACACGCTCGATTGACTCTATCATATCATCACTAAGAGTTGAGTTTTGAAGTGAATTTTGCATAGTTGTATTAAATGCATCTGTATTTACTATCTTGATAACAGCATCTTTTAGTTTGCTAGAAAATGGTTCACGAAGATTTTCTAAAACTGCTTCACCTCCAAACATCCCAAGCATCCCTCCAAATTGTGATTCCATGACAGTTTTACTAAGTGCGTCAAAAGCTGGTGTGAAATCTGTTTTTTCTATGATAGGTTCTAGGTTTATCTTTTTCTCTTCACTTTTGAAAAAACTATCAAGTTTCTCTTTTGTGAAAAACTCACTCATCATAAGAGATTTGATAGATGATTTAAACGATTCAAACTTTGCAGGGATTACACCTGAGCCATAAAGAAATGGTACTTTTTCAAAAAGCATGTGGATAGCTAACTGATTTGTGATAGCTCCTGAGATGGCAAAAAGACCAGTAAATAAAAATGCTTCTGAGCATCTAGTCTCTATAAATGATGCTGCTATTAAAAGCAGACCTACACTGTTTGTTATAAAAGCTTTATTTATCTGCATATTAGCTCCTTTTTTTAAATGGGAAATTATACAAAAATGATATTATTTTACAAAATGATAAAAGAGAGATTTATGAAACAACAAACTTATGAACTTTTTAAAAATGGCTCTTTAGATGAGATAATAGAGGTTTTAGATATTGAGCTTCAAAAAAGAAATGAATCACCTATTTGGAAAGATAGGGCTATCCCTTTTACTACAGCTATACTTAGCGTACTTATACCTCTAAGAGATGCGAATAAACTTTTTGACCCAGAGAATAAATGTGTGGATGAACTTACCCCTGAACTGTTTTTAAGATGGAGTGATTTTGTGAGTCTGAAGATGCTTTATTTTAAATTTAAAGGGAGTGATATAGATACAGATGCACTGGGTAAGTATCTATTTAAAAATAATGTAAATCTAGACAGAGAGTATCTTGATTTTCCTATAGCATCTTATAATCTGCACCAAGGGTTGAGTAATGTTATAAAGTCTCTTTTTTAAGAGACTAAAGTTATTTGATTTCTTCCACCATCTTTAGATACATATAAACCATCATCACATTTTTTATATATATCTTCTGTTGTTGTATTATCATCTACATCTATCACATATAGTCCCATAGACATAGTAACTACGCTTGCTGCTGAGTTTCCACTATGTGGTATTGCAAGGTTTTGTATATTATCTTTTGCTTTTGTTGCAATTTTAAGTGCATCATCTTTGTTGTTTACCATATAAAGTAATCCAAACTCCTCACCACCAAGTCTAAATGCAAAATCATTAGCTCTATATATTGAAGCTTTTAATGCAATGGCTACTTGTTTTAGTACATTATCCCCCTCTTGATGTCCGTAGGTATCGTTGTATTGTTTGAAGTGATCTATATCCATAAGCACAAATGCAAGTGGTTTTTTGTCTCTTTTTGCAACTTTTATCTGCCTTGGGAATAGTTCATGAAACTGCCCCCATTTGTCAAGACAAACTTTTCACTAATTTTATTTCCCATTAGCACCTCTAACCTCATGCCGCTTTTTCATG
>JAFGVR010000268.1 GCA_016937915.1 Campylobacterales bacterium
CTAACGCTTGGCAATGTCTGTTCATCATCCTCCCAGCTAGTTATGGTTCTCTTTAGCCAATTAGCATCATCACGACTTGGAAAATCCTCCCTTGAGTGTGCCCCCCTGCTCTCTTCACGAAGTAATGCACCATAAGCTACACAAAGAGCTACTTTTAGCATCCTCTGAACTCTGTAAGCGTTTACAAGTGCAGGGTTTGCAGCTTTGCTTTTTGAGCGAAAAACCTCTATATTTTTACTTCTCTTTAGTAACTCTTCAAGCTCATCAACAGCTTCTTTTAGATCTTTTCCATTTCTAAAGATGCCAACTTTCTCCATCATTATCTCCTCCATGGCGCGGCGGAGTTTGTAGGCATCTTCTCCATTTTTATTTTCTAAAAGCCTATCTAGTTTAGCTCTCTCTTTTCTCAAAAACTTCTCGATAGTTATAGAGTGAACATCTATATCACTCTCTTTTGAATCACAATAATCACTAATATACTCAGCTACTAGCATCCCTGAAACCACCGTCTCACTCACAGAGTTTCCACCAAGGCGGTTAAATCCGTGCATATCCCAACAAGCAGCTTCACCACATGAGTAAAGCCCATTTAGAGTTTGAGACTCCCCAGTGTATTTTGTTCTGATGCCACCCATGGAGTAGTGCTGAGTTGGGCGAACAGGTATCCAATCAACCGCAGGGTCAATCCCCAAAAAGCTCTCACATATCTCTTTAACCTCTCTTAGGTTTTTCTCTATATGTTCACGCCCAAGGATTGTTATATCAAGCCACAGATGATCCCCATAGCGGCTTTTCACCCCTTTTCCTTTTCTTATGTGTTCAGTCATACGGCGACTTACAACATCCCTAGATGCAAGCTCCTTTTTCTCTGGCTCATAGTCAGGCATAAATCTATATCCATCCGCGTCGCGTAAAACTCCCCCATCACCACGACACCCCTCGGTTGTAAGGATGCCAACAGGCACTATGGCTGTTGGATGAAACTGTATAGCCTCCATATTTCCAAGAGTTGCAACTCCACTCTCTAGTGCTATCGCTTGACCCATCCCTTGACATATCACTGCATTTGTTGAAACACTATAGATGCGACCATATCCACCAGTAGCTATGGTGGTAGCTTTTGCTATGTATGCTGTTAGCTCACCAGTTATGAGGTTTCTTGAGACCACCCCATAGCATCTTCCATTATCGTGGATAAGGCTCATAGCCTCTTGCCTCTCATGGATCTCAACTTTTTTCTCATGCGCTTTGTTATCCATCGCAAAAAGCATACTATGACCTGTTCCATCTGAAGTGTAACAAGTTCGCCACTTTTTAGTTCCACCAAAGTCTCTTGCAGTTATGAGTCCATGAGCTTCATCTTTTTCAGTTATGGTTACAGATTCTGCATTTATAATAGCTCTTCTATCCCCTTTTTTCACCCTACTCCATGGCACTCCCCAGTGAGCTAATTCACGGATAGCTTTTGGCGCGCAGTGGGTAAACATACGAGCTACTACCTGATCAGCTCCCCAGTCACTCCCTTTGATGGTATCTGCAAAGTGAACATCTTCATTGTCACCCTCACCCATCTTTGAGTTAGCAAGTGATGCTTGCATCCCACCTTGAGCAGCTGCGGAGTGGCTCCTCTTTGGTGGTACTAAAGTTAAAACTATAACATCATGCCCTCTCTCTTTTACGCCAGTAGCTACTCTAAGCCCAGCCAAACCACCGCCAACTACTAAAACATCAGTATAGATTACTTTCATTTGTGATTCTCCAAGATTATAGTTTGTGATTTGTATCTAGGCTCTTCATCAAAATCGTGTGTAAGCCCTATGTATGTGTATTTTGCAAGTGATGCTAAACCAAGTGTGATATATAAAGCTACAAAAACTTTAAGTATCACTTTATATCTAGCACGAGATACTTTTGTGTTTTTCCCCTCAAAAAATCCCCATTTTAAAACAAGTCTATAAAGCCCTACGAAAGCGTGAGAGACAACTGAGAGTAAGAGTAAAATATAAAGCACACCAGCGTACTCATTTACAACTCTGTTTGAACTAGCGTAAGGGCCTATGTTTGATGGTTCTACTATCATCATATACAGATGAATAGAGCCTAAAAAAAACATCAAAAATCCTGTAGCTATCTGAATCATCCACAAAGATGTATCTTCATGTTTCATCCCTCTAGTGTGTTGTTTCATAATCTTACACTGCTTGTAACTTGCTGGAAATTTCCTAATAGCAATAGATGCATGGATAATAAATATGATAAATATAGCAGATGCCAAAAAAGAGATAATGCCAGGATATGTCTCACCAAAAAAGTAATACCCCTCAAACATGATGGTAACTTTATACATAAACTCTTTTGATATGAGGATAGAGGACTCAAACAAAATATGCCCCATAATAAACACACCCAAAATCAAACCTGTTAAACTCTGCATAAAATCTAGTTTTGCTGGTATCTTATCTATCTCTTTTTTACCCATATCATCTCCAAAACTTAAATGATGGGATTCTACATAATCTTTAGTTAGAGGATGATAAATCAATTTTTACAAAAAAAATGGTACTATATAAAAATTTCTAATAATGAGGTGAAATGTGCTAGAAAATATCAGTATTTCAAAAAAGATGAATTATTTAATCTTTTTAGTTGTCATATCTGTCCTTTTTGCAACAGGTTTTGTTTATGTATCTATGAATCAGATAGAGAGTGACTACAAACATCTACAAACTAAAACTATGAAAAGTGCCTTAGACACACTAGCCATAGAAAAGAACCTAAACTATGTGAGTAGAACTACTAGAGATATTATGCTTGGTGGTGATTATGATAAAGATATATCTAAATTAAACACCACTATAGAGGATGTTAGATTACTATTTTTAGCCTTAGAGAAAGAGACTGATGATCCAAAGTCGCTTAAACTTATGAAAGAATCACAAAACTCAACTATGTTATTTTTAGATAACTCTTTAGAGATGATGAAAAATCTAAGCAAAGATGATATCCAAAACAATACAAAGTATGTTTATGAGCAATATAAAGAACAACTGACTCCTTATGCAAATGCTTCAAGGGATTCTTTTAAAGAGTTTGTAAAAATTAAAAAAGAGGAACTTAAAAAAAGTTCTCAAGATATGGGTGATAAAATCAACTTTTATAAATATTTAATTTTTGGTATAGGGGTAGCTATAGGTGTAGTTGTTTTCATTATAGCTACTTTGATTAGTAATTCTATTATAAAAGGGATAAAAGAGTTCACACTGCTTATAAACCACTCAGCAAATGGTAACTTTGATGATAAAAATCCAAATAATTCAAATAATACAGAACTTGGGGTAATGGGCAATGAACTAAACAGACTAATCAAAAATATAAAATACCTAATCCATGAGATAAACTTAACTATAACAGATGCTTCAAAAGGGAAGTTTTCACATAGCATCTCATATGGTGATATGGATGGAGAGTTTGTTATAGCTATAGAAAATGTTTCTAAAAGTATAGATTTTATGAAAGAACAACACTCCCAAGTGAGAAGAAATGCATTTAACTCTGAAGTGAGCCAAAGAAGCCTAGGAGTTTCTGAATCCTTATCACTTATACAAAATGACCTAAATAATAACATACAAGATTTAAAGACAGTTACTCAGGCAACTAAAGATGCTGCACAACTTGCCAATGATACAAGGGAAAATATATATGAAGCAGTAAATGAGTTAAATGAATTAAGTAATAAAGTTGAACAAAACAATACAAGTGTAAATGATTTAGCTGGACAAACTAACAATATCACTTCTATTATACAACTTATCACAGATATAGCTGAACAAACAAATCTTTTAGCTTTAAATGCAGCTATAGAAGCTGCAAGGGCTGGGGAACATGGTCGTGGCTTTGCGGTGGTCGCTGATGAAGTAAGACAGCTTGCAGAGAGAACCCATAAAGCTACAAACGAGATATCTATCTCTATAAAATCACTTCAACAAGGGATGAATGATATACATACAAGTTCAGAACAAATGCTTCAAACTGTTAGTGCTTCTACAAAAAAGATAGATGAGTTTCAAAATACTTTAATTGAATTAAATGATAACTCCAAAAAAATAGTTAGCTACTCTTATGATATGGAAAACAGTATATTTGTTGTTCTAGCAAAAATAGAACATATCTTGTATAAATATCGTGCATACAATTCAGTAATAACATTAAATAAAATATTACCTACATTCAGTACAAGTGAGTGCTTATTAGGAAAATGGTACAACGAGGAGGGTAAAAGAAGATTTGCTTCTACAACCTCTTACACAAAAGTATCCTCACCACATAAAATAGTGCACGATAAAGCGAATAAGAATCTTTACTATTTAGATAAAGATGCTTCTAATGAAACATTAAAACATGCTGATGAGATAATCTCAAACTTTGACGAGATGGAGAATGCTTCTAAAGAGATGTTTAAACTTATGGACTCTATGCTTGCAGAGTCGAAGAATGGGCATTAGTCCCATTCATTAAATTTATTTTTGGAGTGTTTATCTTTTTTATATCTTCTAGCATTTTTAGTTTTATCTAAAAGGTTACTAGTTTTTAAAATCTCATTTTTAACATCATCTATATCGCTGTCTGAATCTTTATATGTAATGATACTCTTAACTAAAGTTTGTAAATCCCTCAAATCACCTTTGTAGATATCAACCTCTTCTGCTCTATTTAAAAGCTTCAATGCGTTATCAACTTTTTTAGAGTAACTTTGCATCGTTATATCTGGTGTGTTTTGCAGATATGCAATGATGCTTTTATGAAACCTCTCTAACGCCCTTACATACCTAAGCCTTTTTGAATTATCTATAGCTTTTTGAGATGCTGCCATTGTTTACCTATTATTGTTTTGTCGATATTATATCAAATATAAATAATCCATATAAAAGAGAGATAATGAAAAATTTTATATTTGCTGCTTTACTTTTAGCTACATCATCGTTTGCAGATCTAAAAAGGGAGTATCCTACCCAAAAACTCTTAGATGCAAAAACTCCAATTGTTGATATTCGTACTCCAATGGAGTGGAGAGAGACTGGACTTTTAAAAGGCTCTATCCCTATCATGTTTTTCAACGAACAAGGAAAGTTTAATATAAATGGTTTTTTAAAAGAGTTAAATGAAAAAGTTGATACATCAAAAGAGTTTGCAATCATTTGTAGAACTGCAAGCAGAACAAAAGTTGTTAGTGACTTTTTATCAAATCAGCTAAACTATAAAGTTATAGATTTAGAGGGTGGCGTAGTTTATGCCAAAAGTAAAAATCTACCATTTGAACCTTACAAAGTAAAATAGTGAAAATACCGACATTTGTTAAGTTCCTTTTCCATTTTACTATAAGGGTAGTGGTGGTTTTTGGTGTTATAGGTTTTTTCATATTTTTACTTTGGGGAGTTTTGTATCTCATCTTTTTAAAGTAGCAAACAACCTATAAACACTTTTGGTATCTTTATCCATCTTTTTAAAGATAGCTTCATTAGAAAGTAATTTCATCAAAAAACCTGCACTTTTAATGATGTTATCAAACCTTTTGTAAAAACCACTTTTTGAAGTTTTTTCTACATATATATCTATGATTTTTTTATAATACAAATCATAATTTAGTTTTGAGATAGAGATAAGAAACAAGAAGAGATCTCGAAACTGCAAATCATCTATATCTGCATCTACAAACTTCTCCTCAAAATCTATAAGATATATTTTTTCATCTTTTAATGTCATATTTTTTATCTGTGAACCGCCATGAAAAAAACCTTGCTTATGTAAAGCTATCAAAACATCAAGTGCTTTATATATAAGACTCTCTATCTCCTCTTTATCTGTTAAAGAGTCTAAGATGCTACGAAGATCTCTACCTGTATCACCCATCACCATAAATTCATCATCTACCCATAAAACCTCTGGAACATGAGAAAACTTTTCATGTATGGTTTTTAGTCTGCTGGATTCATTGTGGATGCACTCTGTTGGGGTTTGTTTTTTAGATGGCACTAGTAAGCTGTTTTTAAAAAGTTTATATGCTAGATGCTGAAGCAGGTTTGAGCCACTAACCTTTGCTTTTTTCACCCAAACTTTTTTACCCTCAAACTCGATGGCAAAAACATCATTTGTAGGCTCTTTTATCTTCTCTTTTACAAGTTTTTCAAGACTCAAGACTCAAAACTCCC
>JAFGVR010000269.1 GCA_016937915.1 Campylobacterales bacterium
AAAAACCAAGTTGGGGTGAAGTGTTTAGTGATACCATAAATACTGGTATATATATGGTTGAACCAACTATTTTAGAACATATCCCAGAGTCTCAAAATTTTGATTTTGCAAAAGATCTATTTCCAAAACTTATGGAGTTAGGGATAGATCTTTGGGGATATAATGCAGAGGGTTATTGGAGGGATGTTGGAAATCCTGCTAGCTATAGAGATGTTTATAAAGATATATTTGATGGAAAAATATCTCTTGCATTTGATGGAGAGAAACAAAAAGTAGATAATGGAATCATCTACCACCATAGTAGTGTAAAACTTCCTAAAAAGATAAAAGTTAGTGGCACAGTAGTGATAGATGCCAATACAATTATAGAAGATGGTGTAACTCTCTCACAATGTTGCATCGGTAAAAACTGTAACATAGATAAACACGCAGAGGTTACAAATACCGTTTTATGGAACAATGTAGAGATTGGAACTAAATCAAAAATAAATAATTCAATCATCTGTAACGATATCATAATCAAAAAAGAGGTAAAAGCAAATCTTGGAATCATAGTAGCTGAAAAGTGTGAAATAGGAGATAAAGTAGCATTTGAAAATGACATAATGGTTTGGCCTGAAAAACTGATAGATGATAACTCTGTTATAAGCAACAATGTTATTTGGGGAACAAAATACAAGTCATCTATATTTGAAAATGGTAGAGTTGTTGGAAGAACAAATGTTGAATTATCAGTTGAGATGAGTACAAAACTAGCTGAAGCATTTGGCTCGATACTCCCTATTGGTAGCAAAGTATATATCTCAAGAGATTATCATAAAAGCTCAAGGATGTTAAAAAGAGCATTTTTATCTGGGATGTTAGCTACTGGTTTAGATGCGGTGGATCTTTTTAATGTACCATCAAATGTTATGAGACACTGTTTAGCAAATCATGATGAGATGGCAGCTGGAGTCCATTTTAGACAAAGTATATATGACCCTACACAAACAGAGATACTTCTTTTTAGTAACGATGGGATGGAGATAGACTCTAAAATAGCGAAATCTATAGAAAGAATATTTTTTAGAGAAAATTTCAGACGAGTAAATCCAAATGAGATAGGTGAAGTTTATGAGCCAAAAGATATAAAAAACAGTTATATCAAAAATGTAACAAATACTATAGATAAATCTTTATTTAAAGGTAAACATGTAAAAGTTATAACAGATATTATGTTTGGTTCAACTTCAGATATCTATCCAAAAATCATGAATAATCTTGGTATTGAAAATATTATACTAAATGCTTATGAGGATGATAAATCTTTATCAAAAATTTACCAAAATATACCAAACTATCAAACAAATATAGAAAACATCGTAAAAGCTATGAACTATTCGTGTGGTTTTTTGATCTACCCAAATGGTCAAAAACTCCAGATAGTTGATAACAATGGAAAACTCATCTATGACTATATAGCGATGCTTAGCATCTTAAAACTAATAAACGATACAGTAGATGAAAAAATTGATGTTTTCTTACCTGCATGGACACCTGATATGGTTGAGTTTGAAAATATAAACATCACAAGAGGAAAACTATCAAACCAAAGCTCATCTAAACTAAAAGAGTATTTTTTCATAGCATCTACTGATGGTCATTTCGCATTTACTGAGTTTGGCATCCACTGGGATGCTGTTTATGCTAGTTTTAAAATAATTGAACTGTTAAAAAAAGCAAATACTCAGATATCTGATATTGTAAAATCACTACCTAAATTTTTATTTAGAGGTGAAAATGTATCATGTCCCAGCGAATACAAAGGGAAAATGATGAGAAAATTTTTAGAAGATGCTAAAGGTAAAAAGGTAGAATCTATAGATGGTATAAAAATCTGGGTAAGTGAAGATGAATGGGTGCTTATGGTGCCAGATGAGCATAGTGACTTCTTAAATCTTTATATTCAAGCTGAAAATGAGAGAAATGGTAGTAAGATTTTTTGGGAATACCAATCAAAAATAGAAAAATGGATAAATGAATAAAATAGAGAAAAAGCTGAAGTTAAATATACTTTGGCACATGCACCAACCATACTATAAAGATGATGAGAGTAAAAACACCACGATGCCATGGGTGTTTTTACACGCTATCAAAGACTACTACGACATCCCTTGGTATATGAAAAACTTTAGCTCTATAAAAGCTACATTTAATCTAGTACCATCCCTTTTGCATCAGATAGATGGATATATAAATGGCGATGCTAACGACATACTGTTAGAGAGTTTAAAAAAAGTCTCTTCAGAGTTAAATCCAAACGACTTTGATATACTCAACTCTTACCTTTTTATATCAAATGAAAAAAATATGATAAAACCGTTAAGACGGTATAATGAACTTTTTTTAAAATATAAAATAGAAAAATCTATAAATAACTTCTCTGTTTATGAGATATGTGATGCACAAGTTCTTTTTTTACTCGCATGGTGTGGAAATTATTTGAGAACAAATAATGAAATAGTAAAAACTCTTTTAAAAAAAGAGCAAAATTATACCCATAATGAAAAAATAGAGCTTATAGGTACTCTTATAAATTTTTTACCTACGATAACAGAGTATTATAAATCATTAGAATCTGATGGGAAGATAACACTTAGCACAACCCCATTTTACCACCCTATCGCACCCCTGCTTTTAGATATAAAAAGTGCAAAAGATGCCAAAGAGAGTGCAGATATCCCAACTATAAAAAATAGTTTTTCAAATTATGCAGATCTAAATACCACTATGGCGATAGAGTACTTTGAGAAAAAATTTGGTAAAAAACCAAAAGGTTTTTGGCCAGCTGAGGGTAGTGTTAGCCAAAAAACAGCTGAACTTTTTGCAAAAAATGGAGTTAAATGGTTTTGTAGTGATGAGGAGATACTCTTTAAAACTCTTCACGATACAGATAAAAAAAATATCTATAAAAATTATAAATTAAATCTAACTACACATACCATAGATATCCGTTTTAGAGACCATTATCTAAGTGATGCTATAGGGTTTGAGTATAGCACTTATGAGCCAAAAAAAGCTGCAAAAGAGTTTGTCGCAAATCTAAAAAAGATATGTGATGGATGTGATTTTACACCACTTGTAAATGTGATACTTGATGGTGAGAATGCTTGGGAGTTTTTTGAGAACA
>JAFGVR010000270.1 GCA_016937915.1 Campylobacterales bacterium
AACTTTTTTTATCATCGCATCCAAAGTACCACTATCTTCACCAGCATGTACCATTTGTATTATCATATTTTCAAAAAGTCCAGTTTCACTTAGACCTTTGTTTAGAGTATTACCTTTCTCAACTGCCGCTCTAACAGCTAAAAGTTTTGCTTTTAATGGCAGTATATCTATCATCCCTATAGCAGTATCAAGTGCTTCAGCTATGGGGATACCTGCACGGATAAGCTCTGAAAAAACAAGTGTAAATCTACTTAGAGTAGAGTACTTTATGATATTTTTAATCAGATATGTTTTAAGTAATATCTCATGCCAACCATATCTTACATGTTGATAGTTATTTATCATATACCTTGTAAACATAAAAGATATAGCGATTACAGTTAATGCATAAGGTCCATAGTTATTAAAAACATATTCAAGGGTTAATAGTATTTGTGTAGGGAGTGGCAAGTCCGCATTTAATTCCTCAAATATAGACTTAAATTGGGGAACTACATAAGATATAAGTATAGTAAAAGCTACAGCCATAGCTATCATAACATTTCTAGGATATGCCATCGCTTTTTTAAACTTTATAATGTTTGCACGAATCTCCTCTAGCATATTTGCTAAAGAGTAAAGAGCTTCATCCATATTACCTGTTTTTTCACCTAGTTGAACCATAGCTATAGATAAATTTCCAAGTTCAAATCTAAAGTTTTGCATAGAAGATGATAAAGAGTGTCCAGAGTTTATATCATCTGCAAGTTTTGAAAATACATTTTTTAAACTTACATCATCTGTAGCTTTTGCTATCTCACTTAGGGAGTCGTGTATCGATATACCAGCATTGGACATAACTGCTAATTGTCGTATGGCAGAGATTAGTGAATCTTGTTTTATCTTTTTCTTTTGAACATTTTTTAAAAGATCTTTTTTAAATCTTTCAAATTTCGCTTCAAAAGGCTCTTCTGCTTCCACAATTTTTATAAGAAGACCGTTTAGTTTATTTTTAGCGTATTCACTTGCTGCTTTTTTATCTTGTGCATAAATTGGAAAATCTTGTTTTTTTCCCTTTATAAGTACAGTTGCAATATAATAATTCATTCTTTTGCTACCTTTAAAACTTCTTGTAGGCTGGTTACACCATCTATAGCTTTTTGTATCCCATTTTGAAAAATCCCTATAAAGCCATCTTTTATCGCTTGTTCTTTTAGCATCTCTTTTGAAGCACCTTTAGCTATGAGTGATGATAACTCTTCTGTAATACTCAAAACTTCACATATCATCTCTCTACCCATATATCCAGTATCGTTACACTCTTTGCAACCTTTGCCTGTATAAAATTTTGCATCTTTTGGGACGAATGCTTCAATCTCTTCAAGTGTTGATTGAGATATCACCTCTTCTACTTTGCAATATTTACAAATTTTTCTAACGAGTCTTTGAGCTTGAATGGCAACCAAAGCACCACTAACAAGGTAGTGTTCTATCCCCATATCAACCATACGCGGAATAGAACTGATAGAGTCATTTGTATGCAAAGTTGAGATAACCAAGTGACCAGTAAGAGCTGCTTTTATAGCGATCTCTAAAGTCTCTTTATCCCTTATCTCCCCTATCATTATCTTATCTGGATCTTGACGAAGTATGGAACGAAGAGCATCTGCAAAAGAGAGTCCAACTTTTGGATTTACTTGAACTTGTTGTATAAGGTTCATCCTATACTCAACAGGATCTTCAACAGTTATAACTTTATCTTCTATATTTCTAAGTTCATTTAATGCACCATAAAGGGTTGTTGTTTTACCACTACCAGTTGGTCCTGTAACTAAGATGATTCCATAAGGAGCTTTAAGACCTTTTAAAAGCTTTTGATAACTGATGGAGTCCATACCTGCATCTTCAAGTTTTACAAGAGCTTTTTCTTTATCTAGTACACGCATAACTATTGATTCGCCATAGATAGTTGGAAGTGTAGAGATACGAAAATCATATTCATGTTTGCCAACTACGGTAGAAAAACGCCCATCTTGAGGTTTTCTTTTTTCAGCGATATCAAGATTTGATAAAAGTTTAAGTCTTGAAGCAAGGGGAGGGTATATATCTTTTTCAAAGATAAATATCTCTGTTAGTTTTCCATCAACACGACCACGAACTGTACAGTTCTTTTCAGTTGGTTCTATGTGGATATCACTCGCACGACTTTTTATACAAGATTTTAATATAACATCTATAAGAAGAAGGATGGAGGAAGCTTCTTGTTGCTCCTCTAGTGATGTTATAGAGTTTAGTTCATCTCTTATTTTTTTAACTAAACCTTTTACACTATCTTTAAGTTCAATCTTAAATAGATAAGAATCTATCTGTTTTTTTATAGCTACTGCTATTTTTACTATTTTTCTAGGAAATAGCCTCTCCATAGCCTCTTTTGCTTCAATATCTAGTGGATCATTTAGTGCTATCACCACACTCATCTCATCTTCAGATATAGGGATAGCATTATATTTTTTGAGCTGTATAAGTGAAACTCTACTTATAAGTCTATAATCCATATCTATAGCATCTAAATCTAGAAACTGAATATCTAGTTCATGAGCTAGTTTTTTTAAAACATCTTTTTCTTGTATATAATCATATCCATCTATGATAGAGAGTTCATACACGCCATCTCTTATATTGTGAACTATAAATCTCACAAGTCTATCTATAGTCATAAACCCAGAAAGGGTTATGTCACGAAGAATCATATCTTCTTTGACACCTTTGGCAAGAAGTCTATCAACTTGCCCTTGCATGATAGCACCATTTTTTAGCAAGTCCGTTGT
>JAFGVR010000027.1 GCA_016937915.1 Campylobacterales bacterium
CACTTTTAAAACTAAAAGAGGAGTATGAGAGTATAAGGTTTGATAAAGAGTTTTGGAATGAGGTTCACTACTATCTAAAAGATTATGTAGGTCGCCCTTCTCCCCTTTATTTTGCTCAAAATATTTCTGATGAAGTTGGTGCAAAAGTTTACTTCAAAAGGGAAGATTTAAACCATACAGGAGCTCATAAGGTAAATAATGTAATAGCTCAAGGTATCATGGCAAAAAGACTTGGGTATAAAAAAATCATAGCTGAGACTGGTGCTGGTCAACATGGTGTAGCTACTGCTACAATTTGTGCTTTACTTAATTTAGAGTGTGAAATATTTATGGGTGCTAAAGATGTAGCACGCCAAGAGCTAAATGTATTTCGTATGAAACTTTTGGGTGCAAAAGTAAATGCTGTACAAAGTGGTTCAAAAACTTTAAAAGATGCTATGAATGATACCATTCGTCACTGGGTTACAAACGCTAGAGATACATTTTACATCATAGGTACTGTTGCAGGTCCACACCCATATCCACTGATGGTTAGAGATTTTCAAGCTATCATAGGTTATGAAGCAAGGGCTCAGATACTTGAAAAAGAGAATCGTTTACCTGACCATGTGATAGCTTGCATCGGTGGTGGAAGCAATGCTATAGGGATGTTTCAACACTTTTTAGAAGATGAAGGGGTTGAGTGTATAGGTATAGAAGCTGGTGGACTTGGGATTGATACAAATAAACATGGATGTTCATTAAACAAAGGTCGTCCAGGTGTACTTCATGGCCAGATGAGTTACCTACTTCAAGATGAAGATGGTCAGATACTTGAAGCTCACTCTATCTCGGCTGGACTTGACTACCCAGGTATTGGTCCTGAACACGCTTTTCACAAAGATAATAAATCGGTAAGTTATGACTATATAACAGATGATGAAGCTTTAGAAGCATTTGTTTGGTTATCTCGCAAAGAGGGGATTATCCCTGCATTTGAGAGTTCACACGCTGTAGCATATCTAAAAAAGATGAAAAATATAAAAGATAAACTTATCATCATCAATCTATCTGGTCGTGGTGACAAAGATATGATGCAAGCAAAAGATTTATTGCATTTTGACTAATAATGGAGAAAAATATGAAAATTAATCTAGTAACTGAGATTGAGTGTGATGTAAGAGTTGAATTTATAACAAAAGAGCTTTTAGATGAGCATAAAAATAAAAAAACTCTGAAAAATGGTGGATTTAAAGCTGAGCAAGATAGCATCTGCTTTTTACATTCAAAAAAGAAACTGATATGTGGCGTAGATGATTTTGAAAATGACAATATAAGAAGTGCAGCATCTGTAGCTATAAAATCTTTAAAATCTACAAACTACAAATCTACTTCGTTTAATACTATAAAAGAGAACATTAAAGGTTTAGTAGAGGGGATTATTTTAGGTGGTTATGAGTTTAACAACTACAAATCAACAAAGAGTGATTCAAAACTAAAAAATATATACCTAGTTTGTCAAGATATAGATTTTATCAAAAAAGATTTTGAAGATGCTATCATCATAGCAGAAGCAACTTGTTTTACAAGAGACATAGTAAACACAATACCTCATGAGCTAAATCCACCATCATTTGCAAAACTAGCTAAAAAACTTGCAAAAGAGAATAATCTAGAGTGTAATATCTTAGATGAAAAAGAGCTTGAAAAAGAAAATATGCACGCTATGTTGTCTGTTGGTCGTGCATCTGTTCATGAGAGTCAACTTATACACCTAGCATACAAACCAAAAAATCCTAAAAAAATTATCTCATTAGTTGGTAAAGGTTTAACTTACGATAGTGGTGGACTAAGCCTAAAACCTGCTACTTCAATGGTAACTATGAAGATGGACAAAGCTGGTGGATGTGCAGTTTTAGGGATGATAAAAGCTGCAAGTGAATTAAAGCTCGACATAGAGATTCACGCATTTGTCGGTGCAGTTGAAAATATGATAGGTGGAGATGCATATAAACCTGATGATGTTTTAACTTCAAGAAGTGGTAAAACTATAGAGGTTAGAAATACGGATGCTGAGGGGAGACTTGTACTCTCAGATGTACTTGATTATGCTCAAAGCAGTGTAGATGCTGATTATATATTTGATTTTGCAACTTTAACTGGTGCTTGTATGGTAGCACTTGGTCAATACACTACAGGGATAATGGGTCATTCAAACAAACTAAAACATAGTTTTTTTCAAGCTGCAAATGAATCTGGTGAGTTAGTTGGTAGCTTACCATTTAACAAACATCTAAAAAAACTTCTGAAAAGTGAAATAGCTGATATATCAAATGTATCATCTAAACCTTATGGTGGAGCTATCACAGCTGGACTATTTTTAGATAACTTCATAAAAGATGAAAACAAAGATAAATGGCTTCACTTTGACATAGCTGGTTCAGCATATACTGAGAGTCCTTGGGATTGTAATGTATATGGAGCTACTGGTGCTGGTGTGAGACTTGTTTGTAGCTTTTTACAAAATATAGAGTAAAAAATATTTTTATAAATGGATATACTTTAAATGAAAATACTAGTTAGTGCATTAGAACATTCAGCAAATATCCATTTAAAATCATTGAAAAATGAATTGCCAAAAGATGTTGAATTTATAGGCATATTTGATAAAAGTATAGGAAATCCCATAATAGATTTAAGCTCATTAGCGATTATGGGATTTGTGGATGTTATAAAAAAACTAAGATTTTTTTTAAAACTAAAC
>JAFGVR010000028.1 GCA_016937915.1 Campylobacterales bacterium
AACATCGATATTACATCAATTGAGCTTGGTAAAAGTGATAGTGATTATGTCAAATATTGTGAGCTTGGATTTGAGTCAAAAGAGGATGATTTGAATCTTCTTCGCACAAAAATAGGGCAAAAAATAAAAGTGATACATCTTATACGAACAGATGATGCGTATAGGTAATTAACTAACCGAATTTAGATTAGAAAAGGAAAAAAATATATGATACAAGAAGCTTTAAGAGAGATTGAGCGTGGAACTGCTGAGATAATAGATGTTGAGAGGATAGAGAAGCTTTTAACTGCTTATTTTGAGGAGGGGAAAAATTATACTGTAAAATGTGGATTTGACCCAACGGCTCCAGATCTGCATCTTGGTCATACTGTTCTTTTACAAAAACTAGCTACTTTTCAAAAATATGGGGCAAGGGTACAGTTTCTTATAGGTGATTTTACAGCAACTATTGGTGATCCAACAGGTAAGAGTGCTACTAGAAAAGTTCTTACAAAAGATGAGATAAAGAAAAACATCACAAGTTATACTACTCAGGCTTTTAAGATTTTAGATGAGAGTAAGACTGATATAGTCTATAACAACGATTGGCTTGAAAAACTAGGAGCTTCAGGGATGCTTGAACTTTCATCAACATTGACAGTTGCAAGGATGTTAGAGCGTGATGATTTTTCAAAAAGATTTGCCGCTAATACCCCTATAGCAGTGAGTGAGTTTATGTATCCACTACTTCAAGGTTATGATAGTGTTGAGCTTAAAAGTGACATTGAGATAGGTGGAACTGATCAGAAGTTCAACCTTTTGATGGGTCGCCAACTTCAAAAAGTTTACAATGTAAAAAAACAACAAGCTGTACTTATGATGCCAATCTTAGAGGGTCTTGATGGTGTTCAAAAGATGAGTAAATCTCTAAATAACTACATAGGTGTAACAGATGAGCCAAACGATATGTTTGGAAAAGTTTTAAGTGTATCTGATGATTTGATGTGGAGATATTTTGAACTCTTAAGTGCTAAAACTCTTGATGAGGTAGCTTCTATGAAAGAGGGTGTTGAGAATGGCTCACTTCACCCTAAAAAAGTAAAAGAGGATTTAGCTTTAGAGATAACTGCAAGATTTCACAGTGATGAAGCTGCAAAGATGGCTAAAGAGGAGTTTGAGAGAGTTCACGCAAAAAGTGAGATCCCAACTGAGATAGATGAGTTTGAGTGTGATGGTGAGGTATGGATAGCAAAAGCGTTGGTAGATTGTAAAATAGCTCCATCAACTTCACAAGCTAGAAGAGATATTAAGCAAGGTGCTGTTAAAATAAACCAAGAAAAAGTCTCTGATGAGCAACTTCAACTAAGTGCTGGTGAGTACATACTTCAAGTTGGAAAAAGAAAATTTGCAAAACTAAAGGTTAATTAATGAGTTTTAAACCCCTTAAAATTGGAAAATATGAGATAGAGAAGCCTATAGTTCAAGGTGGTATGGGTGTTGGCATCAGCTGGGACAAACTTGCTGGAACAGTTTCAAAAGAGGGTGGTTTGGGTGTTATCTCTGCTGTTGGTACTGGGTATTATGAAAATAGAAAATACGCTTTAAAGTTAGTTGAGAACCGTCCACTTGATGCTAAAAACTTCTACTCAAAAGAGGGGTTTGAGGCTATAGTTAAAAATGCAAGAGCTATTTGTGGAGATAAACCACTAGCTGCAAATATCCTTTATGCTATAAACGATTATGGTCGTGTGGTGCGTGATGCTTGTGAAGCTGGAATAGACATCATCATAACAGGAGCTGGTCTTCCTACAAATATGCCAGAGTTTACAGAGGGGTATCCTGATGTGGCACTTGTTCCAATCGTTTCATCTGCAAAAGCTCTAAAGATAATCTGTAAAAGATGGAAAGGGAGATACGACAGACTTCCAGATGCAGTAGTGCTTGAGGGTCCAAAAAGTGGTGGACATCAAGGTTTCTCTTATGAGGATTGTAAAAAAGAGGAGAACCAACTTGAAAACCTTGTAGCTCCAGTGGTTGAAGAGGCTGCAAAATGGGGAGACATCCCTGTAATAGCAGCTGGTGGTGTTTGGGATAAAAATGACATAGAGCAGATGGTATCTCTAGGAGCTAGTGGCGTTCAGATGGGTACTCGTTTTATCGGTACTTTTGAGTGCGATGCACATGATAATCTTAAGCAAGTTTTATTAGACGCTAAAGAGGAAGATATCAAGCTTATGAGCTCACCTGTTGGATACCCAGCTCAAGGTGTTGTGACAAATCTTATCCATCTTATAGAAAAGCGTGAGGGTCCAGCTGTTAAGTGTCTCTCAAACTGTGTAGCTCCATGTAATCGTGGTGAAGAAGCAAAAGCGGTTGGTTTTTGTATAGCAGATAGACTAAGTGATGCTTATGAGGGTAATCTTGAAACGGGTCTGTTTTTCTCTGGAACAAACGGTTATAAACTTGACAAGATAATCTCTGTAAAAGAGCTTTTAGATAAACTTATGAATGGTGAATAACTTTTAGAATGTATCGCTTATTATTACTTTTATTAATTTTATTTCTCCCCTTGAGTGCTTTGGATGATGTAAAAATACTCAAGCGTGCTGAATCATTAATGAAAAGTGATAAAAAAGATGATTGTTTTAAGGCATATAACGATTATAAAAATTTATATCTTCATTCTGTTATGAATGGAGATAAAAAACTTCGCTTAAAATCTTTAGAGGTGATAGTTGGTTGTGGAGCAAAGCTTCACATAGATGTTACTAGATACTCAACTGAGCTTGAAAACTTTAAGTCAAAATCCTCTGTAAATAGCTCCAAAAAGAAAGTTACTGTAACCTCCTCCCATATACTAGAATCATCAGAGTTTATAGATAATAAACTATTTTTGACATTTGATAAAAAACTTGAAGATAATCAAGTTAATTACTTTAAAATATATGATGCTAAGAAGAAGAGGTTTAGATATATTTTTGATGTTCATGCTATTATGGAAAAAACATATAATAAGTTAAAGTATGGTGAGATAAATAGGATAGTTTTAGCCCAATTTAACTCAAAAACTATAAGACTTGTTATAGAAGATAGTGAAAAAATAGATATAAGTTTTAAGAAAGATGACAATCAATTAGTTATAACTATAAAAGAGGCAAATAAGGCTTCAAAAGAAGATGAAGTCTCTACTACAAAAGATGTAACTCCAAAAAGAGCAGATAGAGATAAAACGATAGTGATAGATGCTGGTCATGGTGGAAAAGACCCAGGTGCAGTTGGATATAAAAAATACAGAGAAAAAATTGTAGTTTATAAAATTGCAAGCCATCTAAAAACTATCTTAAATAGTCGTGGATATAAAGTTTATATGACTAGATATGGCGATAAGTTTGTTAAACTTAAAAATAGAACAACTTTTGCAAATGAAAAAGAGGCTGATCTTTTTATATCTATCCATGCAAATGCAGTTGGGAAGAAAAATGCAAATGATGTTCATGGCATCGAGACATATTTTCTCTCACCATCTCGCTCCGATAGAGCTGAGAGGGTAGCTGCTACTGAAAACTCCGCAGACCTTAGTGATATGAACGCTTATGGAAAGCAGAGTTTTTTAAACTTTTTAAACCATCATAAGATAGTAGCATCAAACAAACTTGCGATTGATTTGCAAAGAGGGATGCTTGGAGCTTTAAATAAAAAGTATGATAATGTAAAAGATGGTGGTGTAAGAGAGGGCCCTTTTTGGGTACTAGTTGGTGCTCAGATGCCAGCGGTTTTGGTAGAGGTTGGTTTTATCTCGCACCCTGTTGAAGCAAAAAGACTTGTAGATGATAACTACAGAAAACTGATGGCTCAAGGGATGGCTGATGGTATCGAGAGATAC